>NZ_JASJXJ010000081.1:0-16623 GCF_035018685.1 Cryobacterium sp. RTC2.1 | reverse complement strand
TCCCAGACCAACAACCCCAGCCCAGGAAATCCGTCGGCGTTTTAAACTTCGCCGTTACTGACCCACGCTCCTAGGTGA
Organism: Cryobacterium sp. RTC2.1; assembly: GCF_035018685.1. Taxonomy (NCBI): domain Bacteria; kingdom Bacillati; phylum Actinomycetota; class Actinomycetes; order Micrococcales; family Microbacteriaceae; genus Cryobacterium; species Cryobacterium sp. RTC2.1. The sequence goes on along the minus strand of NZ_JASJXJ010000081.1, from coordinate 16,545 downwards.
GGAATGGTGTTGAACTCAGTTCCCTCATCGCAACCGCGATAATCGTTGCTATTGCCAGCACTATCGTTGCCACTGTCAAACCGCGACCAGGAGCACCTACCGGGATCAAACGGTAAGCCCGGACCGAGAGCCCGAGCCCCACTACCGTGGCGATGAATGCGGCAAACGGGAACACAACTGCGAACAAGATGCTGGCAAGCGTCAACCAGAACCCGGACTTACGGCCCGGAGTGTTCGTCCAATCCCCGGGCGGCCGTCTCAGGCCACGCAACTCGTTCTCGTCCGCATTGAAGTGTGCGTCGTTCAAATGATGCCCCTCACGTTTGTTCGGCGGCCAGTATCACACAATCCCCCCTGACCGAAGGAAAATCGACCAGGAAGCGGGCGACCCAACGAGAGCTACCAGCCTCCCTGTGCGCCATACCTGGCGACCCGCGAGCACTTGGCAAACGACGCACGGTGCACCAGTCGTGGCGGCGTAATCGGTGCGGTTCGAGATGGGAGTTGCACGGTTCTCTCGGCGGTGGATCTAGTTGCCCTTCGTACAGGTTTGCTGATCAGCGGTCTGACCGGTCACGCTGGACGGGAGCACGGCATTGGCCCCAGCGGGAGCGGCCCCGGGGTTCGCCGTCGGCGTTGAAGCCGGAGTGGATGTGGAACTGGGTTTTGCGGTCGCGGCTGGCGTGGGAACAGGGGCCACCGGAGCGCTACTCGGGAGCACGGCCGCCCGGCCTGGGGCCCCAGAGAGCTGCAATGGTTTATCCGCGACCAAAGCCGTGTTCAAGACTGTGGCGGCACTGGACTGGGCGATCACCCGTCCTGGCTCGGCCGGGTCAGTGATGGTGGGGTACTGCACGAAGACCATGTTCGCCAGCCCTGTGTCCTTGATCGCGAGAGCGATCTGGACCAAGGTCGTCGGATTCGTCAGCGTATCCGAGAGAACCATGTTGCCCGTTGCCGCTTTGGCCAGGGAGAACAACGCGATCGGGTTTCCCAGGACGCCGCCACTTTGGACCTTCCGGGCCAGAGCGGCCATGAAGAGCTGCTGGTTACTAATCCGCCCCAGGTCACTGCCATCACCTACACCGTGCCTGCTGCGCAGGAACGAGAGCGCGTCGTCGCCGACGAGGGTTTGCTGGCCCGCCGCCAAATGCAACGGAGGCGTCGTGTACAGATCGGTGACCGCCGAGGCCAGGCAGACGGTGACCCCGCCGACAGCGTTCGACATGGCAGTCACCCCGTCGAAGCTAATCTCCGCGGCGTAGGGAATCTGCACGCCGGTGAGCTTCTCGATCGTCAACACAACGCAGGACAGGCCACCGCGTGACAGGGTCGTATTCAGCATCACCCGGCTGGACGCCGACGCGGTCCCGCCATCGGCCTGCGGACACGCGGGAACGGCAAGCATCAGGTCCCGGGGGAAACTAATCACACTGACGCTCTGATGATTCTGCGCAATGTGCAGCAGCATGGTCACGTCGTTGTTACCCGCGCCAGAACTACCCGCGAGCTCTGCGGCCGTCCCATAGGCCCCGCCCTGGCCGGTACGGGTGTCCGTGCCCGTCAATAGCAGGTTTACCCCGCCGGCGATCGCGCTCACGTCCGCGGCCGGGGCAGGAGCCGCCGTGTCGCCGGGCGTCTGATCAAGGTGGGCCAAATGAACACCGGGCTTGACGCTGCTGGCAACATCCCACGCGGCAATCGCCGCAACGGAGCTCCCACTAACCAGAAGCACCGCGAGGGTGATGCCCAAGGTCTTCGTGACCGTCCGCCACGGCCCCCGAGGTGTCAACCGTCCATGCCGGATCGGCTGACCGGCATTCCGGTCCCGCCCACGCAAGGGCCCAGCGTGCGTCACGGTAACCCTCTTCCGCCCGGTCGAACCAACCGGAACATCCACGAACAGTCGTTTCGACCGAACTGTATGCCAGCAGTGACCGGAGATTCCTGTGAAAGTGCTCCTCGACCAGCGCAATCTCACAGGAAGCCCGCCAGGCCCACCAAACGGGGGATGACGAGTGTCGCCGGATCAGAGTCAGCGTTGTTTGATGGCGTGTTCAACACGGGAGTTCACAAATGGCGTCCATGGTCGTCAGATTGCAGCTCCCCGATGGGACACAAACGCGGCATTCAGTATGGAAACGAAACGTTTCCAGTGGGGAATCCCTACTGCAGAAGATGGGAACGGGCGCCCGGGGGCAATCTCGAGCGCCAACATCGGGAAAGACTTTGGCCCCGCCGCGAGTAGCCGTTCATTCCGCTCCGCGGTGCACGGGCAAGTCGACGAATCGAAAAACGGCGACCGCCAACGCCGTGAACTGTCTTGTCCGAGCCGGCGATACAGGCAGCCTGCGCACCTCCACGGCCCCTTGTCGGTCGAGCTCAACGTCGACGAGGCTTTCCCAGCAGAGATTTCCGAGCAGGCACAATCTGGGAGAGACATGCGACCCGACGCGACACGAGTGGGATGAACTAGCGGTTCTGGATTCCCTCAGTAGTGTCGTGGTGGCGCCCCAGCCCATTGCCGCGCACTCTGATCTGATCCCACACCCGGCAGGACACTCCCCGCATATGACCGTATGTGAAGTACCGAGCAATTGTGGTCAATCCACAATAAATTCCACCTCCGCGACGTCCCCTGAGAAGGGGCTCGGTTCGTGACGAGTTCGCACAACCCGACCCGTGCGCCACGTTCAAAGACCGAACACAGGGTTCCGTCAAATAGACCGTCACATTCAACGCGCATTAGCGTGGGCCGTTTGATCCGCTCAGAATCCCCGAACTATTTTCTGCTCCTGGGAACGACGCTGTTCTTGGTTATCTTGGGCTTGATCATGGTCCTGTCTTCGTCATCAGTAGATTCCTTTGTTGCTCACGAGGGTTTCTTCGGCGTTGTGCTTCATCAAGGTGCCATCGCCCTGGTCGGCGTCCCATTGATGCTCGTGCTCAGCCGGATGCCGTTGAAGTTCTGGCAGCGTATCGCTTGGCCGACGCTCATCGCTACTTGCCTCGTTCAGTTGCTCGTCTTCACCCCGCTGGGTGTGACCGTGGCCGGAAACACCAACTGGCTGTCCATTGGCAGTTTCCAATTCCAGCCATCTGAAGCCATCAAAGTCGCCCTCGTCATTTGGCTGGGCATGCTTCTGGCACAGAAGAAAGATCACCTCGACGACTGGCGCCACGTCCTCGTGCCCGTTTTTGGCATCGGCGGCACGGCCGTCATGCTCGTCATGATCCGCGGCGATCTGGGGACAACAGTAATCCTCGCCGGCATCCTCTTCGGCTCCCTCTTCTTCGCCGGCGTAAAACTACGCATGCTCGCCATCCCCTTGGGGATCGGCGCCCTGGGCGCCCTGGCTGCGGCCATGGCCAGCGGAAACCGGATGGCCCGGATACTGAGCTTTTTCGGCACCGGCTGCGATGGCTCAACAGGCACGATCTCCGCCGCATGCTGGCAACCCTTGCACGGCACGTGGGCCCTCGCGTCGGGCGGTATCTTCGGCGTTGGGCTCGGGAACTCCAAAGCGAAATGGTCCTGGCTTCCAGCCGCGGACAACGACTACATCTTCGCGATCATCGGCGAGGAACTCGGTCTCATCGGCGCAGTCGCGGTGCTCGCCCTTTTCGTCCTGCTGGCCATCGCCTTCCTCCGCATCATGAACGCCACCACCAGCCCTCAAGCCAAAGTCAGTACTGCGGCCGTCATGGTCTGGATCATCGGTCAAGCACTCGTCAACATGGGCGTCGTCCTCGGATTCATCCCTGTCCTCGGCGTGCCACTCCCCCTCATTTCTGCTGGGGGCACCGCCCTCCTCACCACCCTCATCGCAATCGGAATCGTGCTCTCCTTTGCACACAGCGAGGCGTCGCCGACACGCACACCTCCACCCGGAATGCCGGACGCCGACCACCCCTAACGCGTCCCGCGCGCTCTCGTCGCAACACAGCACGCTGATTGAAGTGGACACGGCACGGAATCGATTCTTGGTCCACCCACGGTGTCGACGCTGTGAAATCCTTCGCCGTTGTCGCCTCGATGAACCGTCCACCGAAACAGTGCCTCGCACCACCGGGTTTGCGCGTCGAGTCAACAGTTGTTTTGACGGGAACAACGCCTAGTCTCTCGAGCGTGGAGAATGCAGCTGACAGCAACGACTCGATCAACGCGGACCACCAGAATCGGCTGGATCGATCTCACGAAATGACACGGAACGACTGGACGAGCGTGCCCGACAACGGTGGAGTAGCCGGGTCTTGCACAATATCGGCACAGTGAGCGAACAGGCCGCAGCGCGATTGGTTGCCGGAGGTGCGCTCGTAGTGTGGGTCGCTGTCGGGATAGCGGCGGAATTTCCTCCATGGTGGGAGAACGTCCTTGACATTGCGAGTTCATCTGTGACCGTCGTGATGGTCTTCGCAATCCAACACACGCAAGCACGACAACAAGCGGTCACCCAGCGCAAGCTCGACGAGTTGCTACGCGCCCAGCCAACTGCCGACGACCGACTCATCGCGTTGGAAGGTGCGTCGGACGACGAATTGGAGGCCCTCACCGACCTCAGTCAAGAGAACCGAAAACGAGCCCTTGGGACGGATGCCCCGCCACCGATGGCGGATCTCCCGACGTAGGGAATCGAAGGGGCCCGGCTACCGACCAGATCGGGACCTGCCTAGCCAGACCGTCCCAGTCGTTGGATTTCGGTCACATTGATGAACACTGGACGTCATCACGGGCGGCGCACGCGGGCGCAGGTGACCGGAACCTTTAGCCTGTTCATATGATCACTTTGATTCAAGCGGCGATTCTGGGATTCCTCCAAGGGATCACGGAATTGTTCCCTATTTCCAGCCTTGGCCACAGTGTCATCCTGCCTACACTGTTCGGCTGGAACATCGACCAGAGCAGCGCCGCGTTCCTGGGGCTTCTCGTTGCCACCCATTTGGCTACCGCTATCGTTCTCTTCCTCTTCTTCATTAAGGACTGGATTCGGGTTTTCCGCGGGTTCGGACGTTCCATCCGGGATCGTAAAATCGGCCCCGACGACATCTACGCGAAACTCGCCTGGCTGCTCATCGCCGCCACAATCCCCGCGGGGATCGTGGGCTTGCTCTTGGAGAAGCCCCTCCGGTCCCTTTTCGCATCCCCGCTGATCGCTGCCGCATTCCTTGTGATCAACGGCCTCATTCTTCTGACCGCTGAACGCCTGCGACGGCATCCGAACCGGGCTCAGACCGGACGGGTGAGCGTTGATGCTGTTTCGGGCGGACGCCCCATCCCCGCGGGCTCGGCCAACACGCAAATGTCCGAGACCGAGAGGTCCGACACCACGATCGCCAAACTCACCTGGAAACAGGCGTTCGGAATCGGCGTCGCGCAGACGGCCGCCCTGCTACCGGGAATATCCCGATCAGGATCAACCATGGTCGGTGGGCTCCTCTCTGGACTCAACCACGAAACCGCTGCCCGATTCAGTTTCCTACTGGCCACACCCATCATCGGCGCCGCGGCTGCACTGAAACTCCCGGGACTGTTCAGCCCACAGATGGCCGATCAGAGCGGCGCGTTCCTCGTCGGTGCGCTCTGCTCGGCCGTTGCCGCATGGTTAGCCACGAAGTTCCTGTTGCGCTTCTTCGAGACCAGGACACTCACTCCTTTCGCGATTTACTGCATCGTCGCCGGAACCGTCTTCTTCGTAGTCCTGCTCGCGTTCCCTTAGCAGTCCGTCAGGACACCGCACGTCAAATCAGTTGAGATTCCATTCCTCGGAGCCCACACGGTGATCACCCCCTACGTCCTCGCTCGGCTGAGGCATCCTTGGCGATGACGTGCAGTATGGCCGCATCACCCGCGCCGATCCGCACTTCGAGGTCATCCCGGGGATCCAAATAGCCGATGGTGCAGCGGGTTCAGGATCTGTGCTCGATGTCGACAGCAAGCCCCCCGCCCGATCACAGGTCGCGCCTGTCTCATGTCAGAGGTCCCTACCCAGCCGCGACTTTGCGGATCTCAGCTGGCGCCAGGATCCGAGTTCGGAAAGTTGACCCGGCATACCGACGGGACAGGATCATCGACCAAGTGATAAGAATCGCACCCTACGAGGGACAGTTCGCGGCCCTGGACCACACTGCGGACTCGGCTGAGAGATTCGCGCTGGCAGCGCCAGCCAGGGTCCAGCAGATGGGTTCCAGAAAATTGTTAGCGTCGCGTGCATCCAAAACGGAAGTTCAATCAGAAGAGAGTCTGGGAGGCGATGACGCTTCCCGTCCAGAATAACTAGCAGGAGGTAACCATGCGCAAGATTATCGCTGTCGGCGCCGTAGTCGGTGTACTCGTCGCCCTCGCGGGATTCATGCCGGCCAATGCCAGTGAGAGCCACGGCCACGGCGACAACGGCCCCGCCGAACTAACCGTGCTCCACGCAATCCCGGGCGTCACGGTCGACGTCTACGTCAACGGAGCACTCACTCTCGATAACTTCACCCCCGGTTCATTCTCAGACACTCTGAGCCTTGACCCAGGCACGTATTCCGTGGCGATCACCGCCGCTGACGCCAAAGACGCCTCCAATCCCGTGATCGGCCCGATCGATCTCAAGCTGGGCAGCGGCAACAACTACACCGCCGTCGCACACCTGACCGAGGCCGGCATGCCGACCGCGACCCTGTTCCAGAACAACCCCGATCCCGTCGGAAAAGGCAACGGTCGACTCACGGTCCGCCACGTCGCCGCCGCACCCTCGGTCGATATCCTGGCAAACGGTACCCCCGCGATCACCGACCTGACCAACCCGGACGAGGTCGAACTGACCCTGCCGACGGGGACGATCAGCGCGGCCGTCGCCGCGACCGGCACGACCGCAGCGCTGATCGGTCCGGCCGACGTGATGATCGCCAAGCGCACGAACACCATCGTGTATGCGTGGGGCAGCCTCGCTGACAACAACCTTGCCTTCGCCGTGCAGACCGTCAAGCTCGACAAGGCCCACCACTAAGCAACACCCGGACACCTCCTGCGCTCGGCCGTCAGAGTGCAGGAGGTGTCCGCTTAATCCCACACAACCAAGACCAAACCCGTCCGACAAGACGGTGCGCTCCACCGGTCTCCCTCGGCCAGACCGGCGTACGCCCCCGACTCGGCCCAAGCCACGAGGACACAAAATCCCTTCGACGGCCAAACCTATTGCCAGTGGCTCTCTAAAGGCGCTTCTGGCTATTCTGTGCCTGACACCGATCTGCGCCCACCGTCGACGGGGGGACCATGAACAAGCAACATGCCGGTCGACGCTTGACTGCGAATAGCCCGGGCACCGGGATGAATGAACAGCAGTCTTCGAATCCTCAGCGGAGCACGTAACCGATTGGAGGCGAGCGATGACACACATTGACCCCGAGAACCTTGCCATCATCGCCCTGGCCGGGGCCGACCTCACCGCAGCTGAACGCCAGCACCTCACGAGATGTCCGGGGTGCGCGCTCGAACTCCTTTCCCTCCAGCACACCGTGATTGTCGGCCAGGCGGCGCGCAACGTGTCCCTTACCGAGCCTGCCGAAGCGGTCTGGGAGCGGATTCATGGCGCTCTCGGACTCAGTGCTGCTGTCAAGAGCACACCACGACGTGACCAATTCGTCGGCGCAACGCCCGCAGCGGCAACCAATGCCCCGGAGCCCGCCCAAACCCGAACTTCGAGGGATCATCTCACCGCGACGAGGGCTCGCACACTCGTTGATCTGGCGCCGCGTCGCCGTCGGTGGCTACCTGTTTCCCTCGCAGCTGCGCTGGTCGGCCTCATCGCAGGCCTGGCCGGTGGTATCTGGTTCGACTCACTTCAGCACGCCGCCGCACCAACAGTGATTTACCAAGCGCAACTCACCCCCTTCCCCGGCTGGCAAGCACACGGCCAAGCGTCGGTTAAGGAGAGCGCGGATGGGCACCGCAACGTGACCGTCGATCTGACGGCTCCCGCCACCCCGGATAGCTCCCTACGGGAGGTCTGGCTGATTAAAGCAGACGCCTCAGGGCTCATCAGCATCGGCCTGCTCGACGGAAACACCGGCCGCTTCGACATCCCCGATACTGTCGACCTCACCCAATATCCCCTCGTCGACATCTCAGCTCAACCCAACAACGGGAACCCCGCGCACTCTGGGAACACGATCGTGCGTGGACACCTGCAAGCCAGTTGACACACACTCGCAGGCCCAAACACGTGAGAACGCCTCGACCGCCGAAAGGAAACGTAGGTGATCCGCGCCGTGGCACTCTAGCTTGCCTGGAATCGGGCAGTCCGGAGCAACAGACGGGGGCGCGATCGGGGTCGCTGGCGAGGCGGCACGTGGGAACCGTCCAGGGCTGCGGCCGAGGCGCTCTTTGGTAAACTCTCGTCGTCCTCCCGACGCGGCTGGATCTGAGACTAGGGTGCCGCAGGAGGTGCGGCAGAAATGTTCGCTTGTCGCTTCGCGGCGCGCCCGCCCGCGAGTGAGGAGAGGACGATGGTCACGAGCGCGCCGAGGAGGAGGGCCGCGCCCTCACCGGGTACGAGTAGGTGGGCTTGCTCACCGATCGTGGCCGCGGCGACGGGAACCCCGAGCTGGGCAGCAGAAAGTAAGCCCAGAGGCAGCTCCTGACCGAGGAACCGAGTGGCGGCGTGGGTGAGCAGGGCGCCGCCACCGAGCGCGAGGCCCAGGAGGATCATCTGCGGGTGTGTAAGGAGGTCACCGAGGTTGAGGGACGCGCCGAGCCACACGAAGAAAAGTGGTCCGAAGAGCCCATCCGCGAGTGCGAACAGCTGTCTGGCTAGCCGGCGGGGCTCGCCGATGGCGGCGACCACCAGTCCGAAGGAGAACCCGGCCAACATGATCGAGACGTGGCCGAAGACCGCGAGAGCCGACATCGCAAACAAGACCGCCAATTGGATGCGGAGTTCGAGAGCGAACTTGCGCTGCTCGGAGAGCCGATGCAACCGCAGTCGAGCGCCGTTTCGCTCCAGACGCGACAACGTCAGGTAGAGCACCGCAGCGGCCGCTGCGACGGCGCCCGCTCCGAGGGCCGCCCGGCCGGCGTTGGGCGGATCGATCGCCAAAGGCAGGGCGATGATCGCGACAATGTCGGCGATGGCGACCTGGGCAGTTAGTTGCAGCACCGAGTTTCCGCGCAGCCGCAGGGCATCAATCACCGGCAAGACGAGTGCCGCCGAGGACGACGCCATCAGCACGGCGTAAAGGGGAGCGTGTGCGCTCCCGAAGACGACGGCGGCACCAATACCAAGCGCCGCCGCCAGGACTCCGGTGAACAACGCACGAACTGCGCCCGTGCCCAGTGCGGATCGGATCTGCGCGTCCCGCACGGGCACGTGTGAGCCGGCCACGAACATGATCAGAGCGAATCCGACATTGGCCAACAGCGTGATCGATGGGTCCGACGAATCGACCAGACGGAGCCCCGTATGGCCAACGAGGATGCCGGCCAGGATCTCGCCCAGCGTCACCGGAAGATTCCACCGTCGTGGGATCGCCAGCAAAGGCCCGAGCAGGGCAACGATCGAGATGATCGCCAGGGTTTGGAATGTCATCGCTAACCCACCACTAGGGGACGGCCGGCCGCCCCAAGATCAGGTCGGCCAGCTGCACGGGAATGTTCGTGTTCTCATCGGTGTGATATGTCGCACAGACCCGGTGGTAGCCGTCGGCAATGTGTAGAGGCACCGCCGAAGAGAGATTGCCACGAACGAGCAGAATTGGCGAGAGCTTCACGCCGGTCCGGATCTTCATCAAGTCAGAGGCGACGTGGGGGTTGGTCACGTCAAGGAGCGGCAGGCCCGCCGCCCGCAGAATGTCCTTGGCCTTCTGAATGGTGATCGGCGTGTCTTGGAGCGCCTGCACGGTGGCGTCGACGCTCTCAGCCTGCAGGAGCAGGTGCAAGTAGTCCGCGGCGCTCGGGTAGTCCTGCGCCTCGGGCAACTCCAGCCATTTGACTTTTTTGGGCATGGTGGTCTTCCCTTGTTTTTTCGAGCAGGCTTTGGGAATGAACTTTCCGGCCCGGCCCGGGCTAGAATCCACCGCCTGATAGCTTGAGCGTAGTAGTGATCCGGCCGCCATGGAGGCGACCGCGATGCAGGCGTAGTAGGTGCATCAATTTGCGCTGGGCGGCCGCTCAGCCCAACGCCGGCAGCGTCGGTATGAACGAACATCTCGGATTCGTCATCGAAGAACGATGGCTAAGTCTCGCTTCACCGCAGTAGTACGAGGAATCGGGGAGGCGCAAACCATTCCCTATTTGGTACACACATAAGTACACACATGGACTGCCGAAGAAACAGCGGATAACCACCGTCAATTCGACCGAGAATGCTGATTAGGCCCGTTTCGGCCCGAAAAAGTGTGCCCCTGGAGGGATTCGAACCCCCAACCGTTTCCTTAGGACACAACCGAAAACACCACTCCTCTCGCCAAAATTTCCGTCTAATCAGCGTTAACGAATAGCGATTTGAACCAGGTACGCACAGAGGTGTACACATACGGATTGATCGGCAATGCGCGCCTCTCGCCAGCGGACGGGGCAGCCTCCCCGGGTCACGCAGGCCCGTAGACCCCTCTTCGGGTGTGACTATCCGCGTAACGCCTCCCCCGCCACCGGGCAGCAGTAGGCTCAAGCCAGGATCTGGGGGGAACCATGAAAGCAAATCCGTACTGCACCGCGCTCATGTCCATCGGGACGATCGGTCTGATCGTTTCGGGGATCGCATACTTCGCCGGCCTATCGATGGGGATCGGCGGCATCTCACTGCTCGGCTTCGCAGGAATCATGTTCCCGCTCAGCTTCGTCGCTGTGATCGCCTGGCTCCTGCTCGAGGGGATCGACTGGAAAGAGACGGTGGTGGCCGAGAAATGACATTCTTCGATGGGCAACTCATCGCCGCACCCAAAAAGAGGCGCAACCCATTCGAGCTCACGCTCGCTTATGGGAGCCTCGCCTTGATCACGGGCGGCCTGATCATGTGGGCGCTGGCTCGCCAAGAGTTCGGCAAGGAGTTCGGCATCACGGATCTAGCCAGCGTGTGGAGCACGGGAGGCTCTGCAGCGGCCAGCCAAGGATCCATCATGTGGATGAACATCGGCGTGCAACTGCTGCAACTGGGCGTCCTGATCCTCGTGGGCCTGACCTTCCACCTAGCCGCGAAGTGGAACACTGACCGCCGAGCGGAGCGCCGCTAACGTGAACGCCCGCGATGTGCGTGTGCGAGTGCGCACGTACATCAAGCCTCGGCGCCGCTCGAGAGGATGAACGAGCCTCCCGTGCAACGTTCGACAGCAAACGTGCGCGGGGATGCGCGGGTACGTCAGCAGCGACCGTCCGGATAGGCCTTGACGTCGTTCCGGACGAGCCGGATGCTGCGCGCTTTGATGCCGTACTTGTACCGGAGGTTCGTCTACGCGAGCTTCCTTCCCCGGATCCTCGTCTTGAGCGCGGCCATGCGGCGCTCGGTGAAGGTGGCGTAGTCCAAGTGCTCGGCGACGAGAGCGCGCATGGTGGCTAGCCAGGCGTCGTTCTCCGCCCGGTCGACTTCGAGGGTCTCCAACTGCATATCGTCGTTCGCCAACGCCTCCCATGCCGCTTCGTCGGAGGCCGCAGGCCAGACGCGCGTGGCTCCCCTGCGGCTCACTGTTGAGGCATCCCCTTGAGGTGCTCCCGCGCGATCTCCGCTGTGACCTCGCGGGTCAGCACCGCACGAGCTGAGTTCTGAGACTTCGCCAGCCGGGCGCCCTTGGCCATCCGATGCGCGAATGCGATGAGCAGCGCACAGGCCTCGGCGTTGGAGGAATCCGGGAGCTATGTTTGACAAATGGCGAGACGGCAGGCGCCAAGGTCGAACCGGTAGGCACGACTTGAGAGAAAGGACGCCAGAATGCAGCCGCCCAGTTCGAAGGCACGTCGTGCGGCGCACTCGACGAAAGTTGCGGCCCGTAGCGCGCAGAGTTCCGGCATTATCAAGTGTTACGTCGAGTGGTTTGAACGCCCCGACGGAATGCCGGACCTTCGCCTTCGGGAGAAATTGACTCGGCGAACTGTACGGGTGCTCACTGACCAACCGATGCTTGAGCAATACGCGCCAATGTCAAACCTACTGCGAGACTGCTATGCCCACGGCGGCGGGCTCATCGAGCCTCGGAGCCGCAAGGAGCACGTCGAAATCGTCGCACCGATCTTTACGCAGAACGACCACGAGATAGTCACGTGGCTCGATAGCGAATTCTCCGTGAAGGTTAAAATCCTTACCGCAGGCGTCCTCTCCCCACCTGTCTCCGTCTGGTGCTACGTCGAGGAGTATCCCAGTCAAAACGGGGATATCGGCCTCCGACTCCGGCAGAAGGTGACCGGCCGCAAGGTCGAAATGTACGGTAAGACCAAGAACCATTTGACCGAGTTCCTGGCCAGCCCATACTTCACTGGCGCGTACACTCTCATGCCGAACCTCTATGAAAAAGACCATTACCACGACTACGTGCTGGTCTCTGGCGGGACTGCCGTGGACTCGTACGACGTGCTCCTCTTCGAAGATGGTGCTCAGCTCACATATCTGCTCGGACCGACACCGGACACTGCATACCGGGACGCGTTCCGCGTTCTCGAAGAGGAGACCGCGACCGCAGCGCATTCACGGACGGCCTGGACGCACTTCGAGGGGGGTCGATACCGCGAAGCCGTGCTCTCAGCGCGTCTCGCCGTCGAAATGGCCTGCGGCGGAGGTGGTCCAGATGTGAAGCGCCGGCTGGAGGGCGCCCCACATGATGTCTCGACAGCCGCTGACGCCCTTTATGCGAAGCGCCATATCGCCGTCCACGAGGGCGGTACGCGAGTCGAACAACAGGACGCCCTGCAAGCGATCCGCGCGATGAAATGCGTCCTTGACTACCTAGATTCAAAGGGCAGCCAACCGTGACTGTCGTGAACCGCTCTTAAGCATTGCGTCTGCAGCAATTCAGAAACGATGGTCAACGACGTGTCCACTGTTTGGGGCGATCCTAGCGACTCTGAATTGCGACTACTCTCGTCGGCCCGCCCCTACCTCTGTCCACAAATAATACAAGAACCGTTGTGCAAGAGTTCTTGTGCAACTAAACTTGCGTCATGTTTGAAGAACGACAGGACGGCCCCGAGGTCAAACCCTCAGTCATTTCGCTCACAGGCGCAAAGCAAATGCGGGCGTTGGCGCATCCCCTCCGCCTGCAGATTCTGGGCGAATTGCGCGTCGGCGGCCCCCGTACTGTGGGGCTCCTTTCCGAGGTGTTCGATGAGGCACCGGGAACTCTGAGCTATCACCTGGGCAAACTCGCCGAGTTTGGCTTCGTCGAGGAAGTTCCGGAACTGGCGTCCGATAAGCGAGAACGGTGGTGGCGCGCCTCCCACGATTTCACGGACATTTCACCGGCCGGGACCGGCTCCCCGCCGAGCGTGCGGCGCGCCTCGGAGGCCATGCGTCATCAGATCGTCGATGTCTATGCGGCCACGCTGCACCGCGTCGTTGAAGTAGCGGACGGACTGCCGGACGAATGGGCGAACGCCGCGACTTCCGGCGACACCGTTGCCTATCTCACTGCCGACGAGCTGGCCCAAGCGAGCGCAGAATTGAACGCGGTCGCCGAGAAATGGCATGCATTGCACGAGCGTGACCACGCCAATACCGAAGCTGTCCAGATTATGGTGCACGTCTTCCGTCGACCATGAGCGGCCCAGCCGACGCCCATCCTGCTCGCCTTGCGAGGCGGCTGCCTCTAATCGGATTGCTCGCAGCCCAAGGAATCTCCCTGGCCGGCAATGCAATCACCATGATTGTCGTTCCAATCTACGTGCTCCAGGAGACCCGTTCGGTGTTGGCAACGGGGGTCGCCGGGGTCTTCGTGACCGTTCCAGTCATACTCGGAGGCGCGTTGGGTGGTGTGCTTGTGGACAGGCTGGGATTCAGGACGTCCGCAATCATCGCGGATATCGCGAGCGGCCTGACCGTCCTGCTCATACCAATTCTCGCGACTACGGTCGGTCTTCCATTCTGGGCTCTGTTGTCCCTCGTCTTCTTCAGCGGCTTGCTCGACACCCCCGGCACGACCGCAAAGTCCGCCCTCCTGCCCGATTTGGCCGAAGGAGCGCTACTTCGCCTCGCCCGGGCCAACGGCGCCCAATCCGCAATCTCCCGCAGCGCAACAATGATTGGCGCCTCGGTCGCCGCGCTTTCGTTGGTCTGGCTGGGTGCACTGAACTCACTACTCTTGGATGCTGCGACGTTTGCCGCGTCGGCACTGGTCCTTTGGATTTGCCTCCCGAGATCGAAAAGGGTGGCGAGCGCACAGCCGACGCGGCCATCGGAGTTGAAGCCCGGGTATTGGCAAGATTTCTCGGTAGGAGCCCGATTCCTGGTCGCGAGTCCGCTCCTTCGCGGCATCGTCCTGCTCGTCGTAGTGACGAACTGCATCGACAGTGCCGGGCTGATCGTCTTGTTCCCCGTCTACGCCCGCACCGTCACCCCCGACGGCGCGCTACTCGCCGGTATGGTCGCTTTCTTCGCCGGCGGCGCTCTCACGGGATCCAGCCTGTTTGGGTGGTTTGGCCACCAATTACCGCGGCGCGGCACACTCGTCTTAAGTTTCCTTCTAGCCGGCGCCCCGCCGTATCTCGCCATGGCCGCCGGCGTGGACGCACCAGTCCTTCTCGCCGTGTTCGCACTCGCGGGCCTTGCCGCAGGCTCAATAAATCCGCTGCTATCGACCATCCTTTACGAACGAGTTCCGCGAGAAATGCGCGCACGGGTGCTGGGTGGAATGACCACTGGGGTTGCCGTCGGAATGCCGATCGGCAGCCTGCTGGGCGGCGTTCTAGTCAGCCAGACAGGCCTCGTGCCCACTCTGATAGCAACCGGAGTGGCGTACGCGGCAATCACCCTCACCCCGCTGATCGGCCGATCGTGGGTCGACCTCGAGGCGCGAAACCTGTCCGACGAATTGCTCCCGACGGTATCGACAACCATGCCAAACACCTAACCCGACAGCCGTGAATGCAATCTAATGTGACCGAGTCTCCAGGTGGTCTCTCGGTCGTCAAAAATCCTGGAAAACCTACAGTCAGGGCGCTCGTGAGGATGTCGGCACGGTCAGACGATTCAGCAATACCCATTCGATGAGATCGCAACATTCGATCCCGACGTTGGGCATCCCCAAGCACACACTCTGTCAGCCCCAGATACGTCGCGTTGACCGCTTGGAACCTTCAGCACTGGCAGGGCCTGGCCTGCCAGAAATTTCGACGCACCAGCATCGGCGCTCTCACCCATCGGTATCAATTCGATTCGGGATTTGTAATGTCGGATTCCGGGATGAACCTTTCGATGACCCGACAAGTTCAGATAGGCCGAGAAGCTGGAAATGGTGTCATTTGTCCGTTCGATTATGCCGATGGTGGCGACCCACGTGATTCAGTGCTCTGAGCGGTTCAATATTCTCTGGATAGTTCTATGAATCCGACAAGATCGACAAAGTCATTTGCGATCGCGGCGAAGGAATCAGTGTGTCTCAAGGAGCGGGGGAACGACCTGGTTCGAAGGATGTCCGAGCCGGAAAAGTCAAAACAGCCCCGCGAAGTCATGACAGCTAGGTAGTCAAAGCCCTGCAAGAGAAACCCGCTATCCAGTTGTTGAGTAGATAGGGTCGAAGCTACAATTCGGCCGTTGAGGCCTGCTTCTCCGAACGATCGACTTGGTGCTATTCCACGTTTCTCCGATTGCGAGCCGAATCCCAAGTCGACCACGGAAGCATAGTCTTTACCATCCGAGACAAGCAGCCTGTAGTTCGAGTTTCCGACCACGTACAGGTCGTCAGTGGAGACGGGCTTCGCCCTCCGGTTTGCCGGCACGGCCGCTCGCCTCACATCGGATCTGATCTGGACCGGTTTCTGGTGGTCCACGATCAGCGTCCGTTCAAATTGCTGCCCACCGGTTGGCGCTACTTTTTTGGTCTTCGCTCTAAAGATGAATATTGGCTTCGATGGGCACCACCTGTGGTGCGAGTGAGCCCCACTGTTCAGATGCGTGATTTGTATCGTTCAGCCCCACTACCGGCGTGGTTGAGCCCCACCTGAAAAGCTCCTTCCACCGTGTGAGCGCCACACGGTGGAAGGAGTACCGGCAATGGTACGGAAGATCAAAGCGAAGCAGATCCTGCAGCTGCGTAATCAGGGCTTGTCGCGACGGGCTATCGAGTCCGCCCAGGGAATGTCCCGGCACAGCATTCGAGCTGTGCTCGATGCAGCAGAGCGGCTCGGGCTCGACTGGGACGACGTCGCCGAGTTGTCGGAGGCCAAGGTGTATTCGACGTTGTTCCCCGGCCGCGGCGTCCACGAGAGTGTCTTCGCGCAGCCGGACTGGGCGCGGGTGCATACGGAGTTGGCCAGGGTCGGGGTGACGTTGAAGCTGTTGCACCAGGAGGTCACGTCCCGCTGAGTGGTGGAGTTTCTCAACACCATGCGGGTCAGTTGTTCTAGCTTAGGCGGCGGCGAGTTCG
>NZ_JASJXJ010000080.1:0-17264 GCF_035018685.1 Cryobacterium sp. RTC2.1 | reverse complement strand
GGTTCAGGGTCACGTTGGCAGTCGCGGCCAGCATCCGCCCGAGGGTGAGCCAGTTCTCGCGTACGGCCGTGCCGGCTTGGTCGGCTTGCCCGGCAGCGCAGAATCCGATGATGCGCTCGTGGTCGGCAACGGATGCCCGCCCCGCGAGGGAGGAGAACCGGGCGCGTTCCAGGCGCCTCAGGGTGGGCGTGACCTGCTCGAGCAGTGCCGGCAGCAGCTGGTTCGCGCTCGCGCGCACCGCGACGTCGTGGAAATCGTCATCCGCGGCGATGGCGGCATCGACGTCGTTCGTCGCCAGGGCGAGCCGGAACCGGTCGTTGGCCGCCTTCATCGCGGCGATGTCCCCGGCGGTGAGCTGGGCGACCGCCTCGCGCGCGGCGAGTTCGTGGAGCGCTGCGGCGATCGCCTGCGCGTTCAGTGCCGTCCGTTCGTCCAGCGGCGCGACGACGGTCTGCCTGGCACGCTCGGTTCGAACGAGACCTGCGGTTTCGAGCCGGGCGATGGCCTCGCGGATCGGCGTGCGACTGACCCCGAGCCAGGACTCGAGCTCGGCGTCACGAAGCTTCTCGCCGGGGGCGAGCCTTCCGTCGACGATCGCGGTGCGGAGTGCCTCGTAGGCATAGTCGCGCAGGGAGACTGGTCGATGCAGCGCATCGGGAACGGGAACCGGCATGCAATATATTAGATATTGCCAGTGGCGCCCTGTCAAGTGGCCGCCGACCCGCCTGCACCAAAAACCGCCCCCGACTGTGGTCGGAGGCGGTTCAGGTCGTGATGGGTTTCGGGGCTAGGCGGACTTCTCGACGCGGCGGGCGGCCTTGTGCAGCACGATGGTCGGGGCGGCGTTGTCGAGCACGGCAGCCCTGGTCACGATGACCCTGGCGACCTCGCTGGAGGACGGCACCTCGAACATGATCGGCCCGAGGACCTCTTCCATGATCGCGCGGAGGCCCCGGGCGCCGGTCTTGCGCAGCACGGCGAGGTCGGCGATGGCCTCGAGCGCGGGCTGCTCGAAGTCGAGTTCGACGCCGTCGAGCTCGAACATCCGCTGGTACTGGCGCACGAGGGCGTTCTTCGGAACCGTGAGGATCTGCATGAGGGCGACCTGGTCGAGCTGGGTGACCGTCGTGACGACGGGCAGCCGGCCGATGAATTCGGGGATGAGTCCGAACTTGTGCAGGTCTTCGGGGAGGACCTCGCTGAAGAGGTTCACATCGTCACCCTTGCTGTGCAGCGGGGCGCCGAAGCCGATGCCCTTCTTGCCAGCACGGGTGGAGATGATGTCGTCGAGTCCCGCGAACGCGCCGGCCACGATGAACAGCACATTGGTCGTGTCGATCTGGATGAATTCCTGGTGCGGATGCTTGCGCCCGCCCTGCGGGGGCACAGACGCGACGGTTCCTTCCAGGATCTTCAGCAGAGCCTGCTGCACGCCCTCACCGGACACGTCCCTGGTGATCGAGGGGTTCTCGGCCTTGCGGGCGATCTTGTCGATCTCGTCGATGTAGATGATGCCCGTCTCGGCACGCTTGACGTCGTAGTCGGCGGCCTGGATGAGCTTGAGCAGGATGTTCTCGACGTCTTCGCCGACGTATCCGGCCTCGGTGAGTGCGGTCGCGTCCGCGACGGCGAACGGCACGTTGAGGCGCTTGGCGAGCGTCTGGGCGAGATAGGTCTTGCCGCAGCCGGTCGGGCCGATCAGGAGGATGTTGGACTTGGCGATTTCCACGTCGTCGTGGATCGCGTCGGCGGCGGTGAGCGTGGCACGGGAGCGCACGCGCTTGTAGTGGTTGTAGACGGCGACGGCCAGTGCGCGCTTGGCGGCTTCCTGGCCGATGACGTATTCCTCAAGGAACCCGAAGATCTCCTTGGGCTTGGGCAGTTCGAACTCGCCCGTGGTCTCTTCGGCGCCGGCCTCGGCCAGGCGTTCTTCGATGATCTCGTTGCACAGCTCGACGCATTCGTCGCAGATGTAGACACCGGGACCGGCGATCAGCTGCTGGACCTGCTTCTGACTCTTCCCACAGAAGGAACACTTCAGCAGGTCGGCGCTTTCGCCTATTCGGGCCATCCGTCAGCCTCCTCCATCGGTCGTGCTGGTAACGCTTGTTTCGCTGAACCGAGCCTAGCCTCTGGGGGTGACACTGGGGTGCAAGCGACGCGGATCGGTGGAAACCCGTAATAATCCCCCGCGGGTGGGATATCGCGCGGCGCCCGACCGGCGAAAACCGGAACGCGGCGGCCTGCCGGTGCTTGCGCATCCGACCGGCCGCCGCGCGGGCGACAGGAGAACGGGGACCTGCCCCGTCGCGAAAGGGAACTGCTACTTGACGAGGACCGGAACGTTCTTGCGGCTCGTCAGGATCTGGTCGATCAGGCCGTATTCGAGGGCCTCGGGGGCGCCGAGGATCTTGTCGCGGTCGATGTCCTTGTGGACCTGCGCCGAGGTCCGGTTGGAGTGGTGCGCGATCGTCTCTTCGAGCCAGTCGCGCATCCGCTGGATCTCCGCCGCCTGGATCTCGATGTCGGAAGCCTGGCCGCCGCCCTGACCACCGGCCGAGGGCTGGTGGATGAGGATGCGCGCGTTCGGCAGCGCGAGGCGCTTGCCGGGCGTTCCGCCGGCCAGCAGCACGGCGGCAGCGGAGGCCGCCTGGCCGAGGCAGACCGTCTGGATGTGCGGACGGATGTACTGCATCGTGTCGTAGATCGCCGTCATCGCGGTGAAGGAGCCACCCGGTGAGTTGATGTACATCACGATGTCGCGGTCCGGGTCCTGGCTCTCGAGCACGAGGAGCTGGGCCATGACGTCGTCAGCGGACGCGTCGTCGACCTGGACGCCGAGGAAGATGATGCGGTCCTCGAAGAGCTTCGCGTAGGGGTCCTGGCGCTTGTAGCCGTAGGCCGTGCGTTCTTCGAAGGTGGGGAGGATGTACCGAGACTCGGGAGCCTGCGGTGCGCGGCCACCGGCCTGGTGACCAAAATTCGTGAATTCCATGTCGTGTACGCCCGTCCTAGATCTTGTTCACTGAGTCGTCGGTGCCGCCGCCGCCGATTACTTCCGACGCGGAGCCGCGCAGGTGGTCGACGAAGCCGTAGGTCACTGCTTCCTGGGCGGTGAACCAGTTGTCGCGGTCGTTGTCGATCAGGATCTGCTCGACCGACTTGCCGGTCTGCTCCGCCGTGAGTTCCGCCATCCGCTTCTTCATGTCGAGGATGACCTTCGCCTGCGTCTGGATGTCTGCCGCCGTGCCGCCGAAGCCGCCGGACGGCTGGTGCAGCAGGACCCGGGCGTTCGGCGTGATGTACCGCTTGCCCTTGGTGCCGGAGGACAGCAGGAACTGGCCCATGGAGGCCGCCAGCCCGATGCCGACGGTGACGATGTCGTTCGGTACGAACTTCATCGTGTCGTAGATGGCCATGCCGGCCGTGATCGAGCCGCCGGGCGAGTTGATGTACAGGAAGATGTCCCGCTCAGAATCCTCCGCGGCGAGCAGCAGGATCTTGGCACAGATCTCGTTGGCGTTCTCGTCCCGGACCTCCGAACCGAGCCAGATGATGCGGTCTTTCAGCAGTCGGTCAAAAACGCCGGGTGTTGGGGTCATATCGGCCATGTCGCGCTCCGTTTCACTTGTCGCTTGAGATTGAATCTATAGGAGCCTGAGAGCCAGAACGGCCGTGTTCGCCCTCGGCAGATTGCGCGGCTCCCCCGCGCCCGGGAACACGGAAGGGCCGGACGTCCTGAGACGCCCGGCCCTCGTTCGCTGGACTACAGCGGGTGCTGGCAGCGGATGCTGCCCACGGGTGTTACTTCTTGGCTGCGGCCTTCTTCTTCGGCTTCGCGGGGGCCTCGGCGGCCTCGTCGTCAGCGTCTTCCGACGCGGCGGCTGCTGCGGCGTCCGCGGCGGGGTCGACCGTGACGGCGTCGATGTCGACGTCGACGGAGGTGGTCCCGTCTGCGGCGGCCTCGGGCTCGTCGCCCGCGATCGCGGTGAACTCGGCGAGATCGACGACGGCGCCGTTGCCATCAACGACCTCCGCCTTGCCGAGGGCGATCGCGAGGGCCTTGTTGCGGGCGACCTCTGCGACCATCGACGGGATCTGGCCGTTGCCGCTGAGCGCCTGGACGAACTCGCTCGGGTCCATGCCGTACTGGGCTGCACCCTGGATCAGGTACTGGGTGAGCTCGTCCTGGCTGACCTGGACCTTCTCGGCCTCGGCGATCGTGTCGAGCAGGATCTGCTGGCGGAAGGTCTTCTCGCTCGACTCGGTGACCTCGGCGCGGTGCACGTCGTCTTCGAGGCGGTTCTCGCCCTCGAGGTGACGGCGCACCTCGTCCTCGATGATCGCGGTCGGGATCGGGACCTCGACGGAGGCGAGGAGCTGCTCGATGAGCAGTTCGCGAGCCTGGGTGCCCTGGCCGAAGATCTTGGAGCGCAGCGCCTGCGCCTTGAGGTCTTCGGTGAGCTCTGCGACGGTGTCGAATTCGCTGGCGATCTGCGCGAAGTCGTCGTCGACGGGGGGAAGCTCGCGCTCCTTGACGGCGAGGACCGTCACGGTGATCTCCGCGGTTTCGCCTTCGTGGTCGCCGCCCATGAGGGTGGAGTTGAAGGTCGTGGTCTCGGTCGCGCTGAGCGAGTCGAGTGCCTCGTCGATGCCGTCGATCAAGTCGCCGGTGCCGACCTCGTAGGAGATGCCGGTCGCGTTGTCGACCTCGACGTCGCCGATGGAGGCGACGAGGTCGATCTGCACGAAGTCGCCGGTCTTAGCGGGGCGGTCGACCGTGATGAGCGTGCCGAAGCGGCTGCGCAGCTTGTCGAGCTCCTCGGTGACGTCCTCATCGGTGACCTCGGCCGTGTCGACGACGAGCTTGAGGCCGGAGTATGCGGGAAGGTCGATCTCGGGGCGGACGTCAACCTCGATGGAGAGCTTGAGGTCGCCGGAGAAGTCCTTGTCGGACGGCCACTCGACGATGTCGGCCTCGGGGCGGCCGAGCGGGCGGAGCTTGTGCTCGTCGACGGCGGCACGGTAGAAACCGTCGAGGCCTTCGTTGACGGCGTGCTCGAGGACGGCCGACTTACCGACGCGCTGGTCGATGATGGGCGGCGGAACCTTGCCCTTGCGGAAGCCGGGGATGTTGATGTCTTCGGCAATGTGACCATATGCGTGGGTGATGCTGGGCTTCAGCTCCTCCGGGGTCACCGAAATGGTGACCTTGGCGCGCGTGGGGCTCAGCTTTTCGACCGTGGACTTCACGTGGGTTATCTCCTGTGTTCGATCTGGTTCAGAGGGGGGTGATGGTCGGGGCGACAGGATTCGAACCTGCGACCTCTCGGCCCCAAACCGAGCGCTCTACCAAGCTGAGCTACGCCCCGGATATTGTCTCAACCCGTTGGAGTCAGCCTGACGCCACGCAGGTGCACGCGACAGCGGATTGACCTCGGTAAGTCTACTGCACCGACCGGATGCCCATGGCCGGTTCGCGTACGCGAGGTCGCCGTTGCTGTACTAAGGTATTTGAGTGCGCAGTTCGGCACTCTTGGGGATGTAGCTCAATGGTAGAGCCTCAGTTTTCCAAACTGATGGCGCGGGTTCGATTCCCGTCATCCCCTCCATATCCGGTCATTCCCTTTCCGAATCCGGCAGTTGCCCCGGCGCCCTATCGGTTGGCGAGGTAGTTGGCCAGGACGGCGGCCGCAAGCGTCTTCGCGCCGTCCAGGTTGCCGGTCGGCTGCGCGTAGTGCTGCACGAGTACCCAGACACCGCCGGAGAGCACGTCGACCTCGCAGGTGTCCCCTCCGCAGCCGGCGAATGCCTCGTCCCCGAGCCCGGTCACCGCTTCGAACCGGATGCTGGAATTGGCCTGGTTCGGCGGTGACGCGTGCCACACCGATGCAGCGCCCGGCAGCACGGTCACGGACACGCCGCCGGAGAGTGCACCGGCGTCCCCGCTCAACCAGCCGCAGTGGAGAAGGCCTGCCCGGCTTTCTGCGATCGGCTGAACGCCCGATGTGTACGGTCCGGGCACTCCATAATCGGTCGACCGGGAGTCCGCCATGCCCACGGCATCCGCGAGGTCGGCCGCGGCGAGCAGAGCGTCACAGCCGACGCGCGGTGGGGGCGTCGTCGCCGGCACCGCGTCCGCCGTCTGGACGGCCTCCACAACGGTGCGAGCGAAGGTCACGAAGCTCTCCTCGGTGGGTTGCGGACTGACCGTCGCGTTCACCCAGGTGGTTCCCACCAGGATCTCGGCCCGGCAGGAATCGTGCTCCGGCGGGTGGCAGGCCACGTAAGCAGTGTCGCCAAGGTCGACGGGGTGCAGGCCCCGCAGGCCGTCGTCGGAATCGGGTTCACTCGCTGTGAACTCGGCGGCCGAGTGCGGCAGGACCCGGACGCTCACGCGCGGGATCATCCGGCTGCCGTCGTCCGTCAGCGCTCCGGTGCCGTTGTCCGGGGCTGACCAGCTGCAGTCGACCAGGCCGCCGAGGGCATCGGCCGCGTCCTGCACGATGATCTGGGTGGCGCCGCTGCTCGGCTGCTGCTCGGCGGTGGCCCGGGTGGCCTGATCGAAGAGGCTGTTCGTCGGGAGTCCGAGCGCGGCTGCGGCCCGGTCGACCGGCAGGACCAGGCCACAGTCGAGCGCGACGGGCAGGGACGTCGTCGTCGCGGATGCCGTGGGTTCTGGCGAGGCACCCGGAGAGGAACCGCCGGAACCCTGCGTGCACCCGGCGAGCGTCACTACCGCGGTCAGGGCGCAGATCAAAGTTACGGAGCGGACCAGTGCTGAAGCTGCGAGCGTCATGTGAATTCCCCCGCGATCAACCTACTCCGGACTGCTCCCCCGAGGACAGAACGGTCAGGAGTGGAGCATCAGGTTGACGAGCGCGACGACGCCGACGGTCACGATGATCACGCGCAGGAGAGTGGGCGGCAGGCGCCGCCCGACCCGCGCGCCGAGGAGGCCGCCGAGGCCCGCGCCGACGGTGATGAGACCGACCACGGCCCAGTCGATGGAGTCGCGCGCGAACAGGATGAAGATGATCGAGGCCATCAGGTTCACGCCGGTGACGAGGAGATTCTTCACGGCGTTGAGTGACCCGAGCGAGACCGTGGTGAGGATGCCGAGGGCGCCCACCACCAGGATCCCCTGGGCCGCGCCGAAATAACCGCCGTAGACGCCGAGGATGAAGATGCTCACCATGATGCCGACGCGCCGGCCACGACCGCCGGGGATGCCGGCCGCCTCGGCAGTCGGCGCCGCCACCGCATCCGCTTCGCTGGCCGGCGCGGTTCGTGCGGCGATCCGGCGCTGAATCCACGGCCCGACGGCGACGAGGAGGATCCCGACGAGGATGAGGACAGGAACGATGGCCTTGAAGGCGCTGCTGGGGAGCACGAGCAGCAGGGTGGCACCGGCGAGGCCGCCGGCCAGGGCGACAGGGAGAAGGGCGAAGGCGAAACCGCGATGAGCGGCGATCTCGCGCCGGTAGCCGATCGTCCCCGCGACGCCGCCGGCCACGAGTCCGAGGTTGTTGGAGACGTTGGCGACGAGCGGCGGGTATCCCAGAAGCACGAGGATCGGAAAGGTGATGAGGGTCCCCGAACCGACGACGACGTTGATCATGCCCGCGGCGAAACCGGCCGCGGCGATTGCAAATGCCTCTGGCCACATGCCTCCCACCGTAGTGGGGGCCGCGCCCTACTTCAGGCCGAGGGTGTCGAGCGTCGCCCGCAGGGTGTCGGCAGAGTGCTGGAACAGGGCCTGTTCCGACTCGGAGAAGGGCACCTCGATCACCCGGGACACCCCCTCGGCGTTGACGACCGTCGGGACGGACAGGGCGACGTTGCTCACGCCGCGGTAGTCGGTCAGCACAGAACTGATCGGGAGCACGGCGCCCTCGTCGCGCAGCACGGCCTCGACGATCCGGGCACCGGAGAGCCCGATCGCGTAGTTCGTGGCACCCTTGCCCGCGATCACCCGGTACGCGGCGGTCTTGACGTCCTCGGTGATGGCCGCGAACTCGGCCTCGGAGAACTTCTCGCGTCCGTTGGTCACCGGGGAGATGTCATCGGCGACCCATTGGTCGAGCGAGATCGGACCGACCCTGGCCTGGGACCAGAGCGGGAACTCGGAGTCGCCGTGCTCGCCGACGATCGTGGCGTGCACGTTGGCGATCGCAACGCCGACCCGGTGCGCGAGCAACCAGCGCAGGCGGGAGGAGTCGAGAACGGTGCCGGAGCCGAACACCCGGCTGGAGGGAAGTCCGCTGAAGTGCAGCGCGGCGTAGGTGAGGATGTCGCAGGGGTTGGTCACGATCATGTAGACCGCGTCGGGGGCGCGCTTGATCAGCTTGGGCATCAGTTCGCGGAGGATTCCGACGTTGACGCCGGACATTTCGAGGCGGGACTGGCCGGGGTGCTGCCGGGCACCCGCGGTGATCACGACCATGTTGGCGTCCGAGATCATGTCGAGGTCGGCACCGCCGGACACGCAGGACGCGCCGGTGAACTGGGTGCCGTGCGCGAGGTCGAGCACCTCGGCCTCGACCTTGGGCTCGTTGATGTCGTAGAGCACCACCTCGCGGGCCGACTGCCGGATCAGGGAGGCATACGCGAGGGAGGTGCCGACGGCGCCCGCTCCGATGATGGCCAGCTTGGAATTCTCGATTGCGCTCATGGTTCCAGTCTGCCCGCACCAGGACGCGTTCGCACCTGTTTCATCAGATTAAACCGAATTATCTACGTTCAATTCGCCTCTTGGCAGCGGAATACTCAGCGCCGGCGGAATACTCAGTGCCAGCAGAATACTCAGTGGCGGAGGAAGGCGAGGACGGCGAGCACCCTGCGGTGGTCCGTTCCCGAATCGTCGAGGCCGAGCTTCTGGAAGATGGCGGTGACGTTCTTCTCGACGGCGCCGACCCCGATCACGAGCCGGGAGGCGATACTGACGTTGGTGCGCCCCTCGGCCATCAGCCCGAGCACGTCCCGCTCCCGGGGAGTGAGTCTCTCGAGCGGGTCGGTGCGGCGGCCCAGGAGCTCACGGACCACCTGCGGGTCGAGCACCGTTCCACCGGCGTGGATCCGCAGGACGGCATCCTGCAGTTCGTCGAGGGAGGCGACCCGGTCCTTGAGCAGGTAGCCGAGTCCTCCGTCGCCGGCCGAGAGGAGTTCGTGCGCGTAGGTGGCCTCGACGTACTGGCTGAGGAGCAGGATCCCGACTCCGGGGAGCCGGCGCCGCAGCTCGAGGGCGGCACGCACCCCTTCGTCCCGGAACGTCGGCGGCATTCGCACGTCCAGCACGGCGATGTCCGGCCGGAGGCGATCGACGTCGGCGAGCAGGGCGTCCGCGTCGCCATAGGCGGCCACGCAGTCGAACCCGGCCTCGTCGAAGAGCCGCACGAGCCCCTCACGAAGCAGGAGCGAGTCCTCGGCGAGAACGAGCCGGAGCGGAGCCGCGGATGCTGCGCTGGTCTGCTCTGGCGAGGTCACCCGTTCAGGATACGACGATCGAACCTGGCAGGGTTTCGGCCAGCGGGATGTGCGCACCGACATTCGTGGGACCTCCGGCCGGACTGTCGATCGACAGCAGGCCGCGCAGCCCCCGCAGGCGCTCGTCGAGGCCGCACAACCCGTGCGATTCGGTGAGGACGGCCCCACCGATGCCGTTGTCGATCACCCAGAGGTCGAGCCAGGTTGAGTCGTCGTCCGGCACCCGGCGCAGGGCGAGGTGCAGGCGGATGCCGCTCGCGCGGGAGTGCTTGGCGGCGTTCGTGAGGAGCTCGGCCGCGATGAAATATACGCTCCGTTCGATCTCGGAGGGCAGCCGCAGCCCCGGCTCGAGCTGGAATTCGAGAGCGACGGGAATGGTGCTCCTGGCTGCGAGGGACTCGAGCGCGACGGTGAGGCCGCGGTCCTGCAGGATCGGCGGGACGAGCCCACGGGACAGCGCCCTGAGCTCCTCGAGGGTGTCGTGGGCCTGCTCCCGCGCCTCGGCGAGCAGCGCCCTGGCGGCGGCAGGGTCCGTGTCGAGTTTGCGTTCGGCGCTCGCGAGGTCCATCTGCAGGCGCACGAGGCGCTGCTGGGGTCCGTCGTGGATATCGCGTTCGAGGCGGCGGAGGCCGCGGTCCTCTGCGACGACGGCCGCGCCGCGGGAGGCGCTCAGGTCGGCGACCTCGCGGGTGAGCGCCTCGGAGCGCCAGGCCCCGAGCATGCCCTGGCCGATGAACCGGTGCACGAGCACGAGGCCCCGGGTGACGTAGGGCAGCGTGGCGAGGAACGCGAGGCCGAGCGCTAGTTCGAGCAGGCTCTCGACGAGGTACGGGTTGCCGACGCCCTGGGTACCCGGCAGAATCAGCTCGCCGAGGCCCAACAGCCCGGTTGCCCCCTCCTGGCCCTGCGGGATCGACCAGCCCCACAGCCAGAAGGTGACCCCGCCGAGGGCGATCGAGAGCCAGACGACGGTGACGGTCCAGCTCACGAGCGAGATCACGAAGTTCACGACCATGCCGTGCAGGAGGTAGAGCCAGTAGTGGCCGCCGACAAGCGGGCCCAGCAGGGTTCGAAGCGGGGTGACCGGCTGGCCGTCACGTTCCCACCGGGGAGGCCGGATGGCCGGTTGGCCGGCCCAGCGCAGGCGGGTCAGCTCCACGAGGCCGAAACCACGCGCGGCATAGAGCGCGGCGACGATCACGAACAGCCCCACGAAGATCGCGACCATACCGACGCCCGTGAAGAATACGGTGCTCAGCACGCTCAGGGCGATGACCGCGACGGGAAGGGCGAGCAGGAGGAAGCCGAGTTCCCGTGGTACCGACCGCCAGAGGCCTCGATAGCCGGGATTTTCGCTCAGAGGGGTCTGCACGGTCTCCAGACTGCCAGATTCCCCGGAGTGCGGGACGGTTGCGGGTGTCCTCGTGGTCATGGTGTCCTCCTTGGTGGATGACTCCAGCCTCGCCGTGAACGCCCGGCGCGCCCATCGGGCCTGCGTCCCAATCGCTGCGGGGGAAAACCCCCGCGGCCCGCATCGGGTCAGAGCGCGCGGTGGGTGAACCGGCCGCCGAGCAGGGTCGCTGCGACGTTCATCCGCCGCAGGTCGTCGAGGGACGCGACGAACGGGTCGGTCTCGCAGACGGCGAGGTCGGCCGGGTCGCCGACCGCGACCCGGTGCCTGCCGCGGGCGGATGCGGCGAGCGCGGCCTGGCGGGACACGCCTTGCTCGGGGTGCCAGGCTTCACGGCCGTCCCTGGTGCGCCCGACCGCGGCGGCGATGCCGACCCAGGGGTCGAGCGGCGCGACGGGCGCGTCGGAGCCGAGCGCGAGTCGTGCCCCGGCGCGGAGCAGGCTCGCGAGCATGAAGGCGCGGTTGGTACGGCCGGCCCAGTAGCGGTCCGCGACGTCGCGGTCGTCGACGGCGTGCTCTGGCTGCACGCTCGCGACGACGCCGAGGGCGGCGAACCGGTCGACATCGGCGTGACTGAGCAGCTGGGCGTGTTCGATGCTTCCCGCACAGCCGAGGGTCTCGAAGGCGTCGAGGGCGATCCGGTTGGCCCGGTCGCCGATCGCGTGAACGGCGGGGTGGATGCCGGACTCGCTCGCGAGGCGCATCCAGCGGAGCAGGTCGTCTGGCGTCACGCTCAGCACGCCGTTGGCGTCGGCGCCCGTGAGCCCCGGGTAGTCGTCGAAGCAGTATGCGGTGCGGGTGTTGAGCGAACCGTCCGTGATGACCTTGTACGGGCCGACGCTGAGCAGACCTCCGGTGCCGTCGATGACGGCACCGGAGCGGAGGCCCTCTGCGACGGCGCGCTCGAGGTGTTCGGTGTAGATGCCGAACTCGACCCGGAGCGAATCGGTGCCTGCGGCGATGCGGCGGCGCCAGACGTCGAGGTTCCAGACCATTTCGAGGTCGACGATGCCGACGACGCCGCGGGCGGCGGCGACCCGCGCCGCTTCGTCGGCCCAGGTGTCGCTGATCGCGTCCGGGACGGCGTCGAGTGCCCGTTCCACCGCGAAGGCATCTTCCTCGCGGAGCAGGCCGGTGGGGTGGTCGCCGAGTCCGCGGGCGGCGAGGGCGGCGGAGTTGAGCCAGACGCTGTGCAGGTCACCGCTGACGAGGACGACGGGGACCGTTCCTGAGACGGCGTCGAGGACGGCGCGGCCGGGGGCATCCGGCCAGAGCCCGTCGCGGAAGCCGAAGCCGATCAGGGTCTCCCCTGTCGTGAGCAGCGGGATGCGCCCCGCGACGATCCGGGCGGCCTCCGCGGCGCTGCCTGCTGTCGACACGTCGAGTCGGCGGGCGATCTGCGCCCACTGGGTGAAGTGCACGTGGTTGTCCCACAGTCCGGGGATCAGCCAGCGCTCGCCGAGGTCGATCGACTCGACGGCAGGACCGTCGCCACCCATGCCGCCCTCGCCACCGAGGAAGCCGAGCCTCGTGACCGTGCCGTCGACGATCTCGACATCGGTGAGTTCGTCGCTCCCGGGCAGTCGGGCGTTCCGGAGGACGAGCGGATCGGGGCTCATGAGCCGTCTCCGGCCCGGGCGGCGCGGGAGAGCCGCCCGTGCGCGCGCCGCATCTCGGCGGCGAGGTTCACGCTCGCGTACGGACCGGTCCCCTCGAGTTCGGAGATGATGCGGTCGACGGTCTCGGGAGGCTTGTTCTGGCTGAGCTTGCTCTTGGCGACCACCCGGGTGACCCGGAGGCGGAAGCCGACGGTACCGGCCGAGATCCGGTCGGCGTACGCCGAGTTCGCGGCCGTCCCGTGCAGGCGGCGCGGTTCGGGCAGGCGCTCCTCGAAGTGATCGACGAGCCGGTCGAGCACGAGCAGGTTCTCCTCGGCGCTGAGGATCTCCGGCGTGCCGTAGAGGTGCGCGGTGATGAAGTTCCAGGTCGGCACGGCCGGGTTGGCGTCGTACCACCCCGGGGACACGTACCCGTGCGGGCCCTGGATGATCACGATCATCTCGTGCTGCCCGAGCTCGTGCAGTTTCTCGTCTGGACGACCCACGTGGGTGACCAGAACGAGCTCGCCGGAATCGGTATCCGTTCCTGAAACGGACTCGTCGAGAAGCATCGGGTAGTGCGAGGCGACGAGATCGCCCGTGCTCGTGTGGCTGACCAGGGTCGCCCACGGGTTCTCCCGGATCAGCCTCCGGATTTCGGCGGGATCGGTGAGCACGAAGCTGGGGGTGTTGCGCATGTTGCGTCCTGTCTGTCTCGCTGGCGGAGGGTGATCTTCAGGCCTGGCAGGTCGGGCACCAGTAGAGCTTGCGGGCGCCCATCTCCTCGAGCAGGATGTGGGTGCCGCAGACCCGGCAGGGCAGGCCCTCGCGCTTGTAGACCCAGTGCCGGTCCGCGCGATTCTTCATCGCGAGCACCCAGTCGGCCCCGGCGAGGTCGTCCATGGTCATCATCTGGCCGGTTTCGACGCCGATCGTGAGCAGGTGCGCCCAGTCCCGCCAGAGACCGCGCACGGTGTCCTCGGTGAGGCTCTTGCCCGGCGCGTGCGGGTTGACCCCGGCCCGGAACAACAGTTCGGCGCGATAGACGTTCCCGATGCCGCTCACCACGGACTGGTCCATCAGGAGCAGTCCGATCGGGGTGGGCTTGCGGCGCACGACGGCCGTGAACCGGTCCTCCGCTGCTGGGCTGTCATCGAGGAGCGGGTCTGGGCCGGCCTTGTCGATGACCGCCTGCACCTCTGCGGCGTCGAGCACCTGGCAGGCGGTGGGGCCGCGCAGGTCCGCGCACACCGTGTCGGTGAGCAGGCGCACCCGCACCTGCCCGACCGGTTCGGGCGGGAAGGTGCCCCGCTGGTCGATCTCCTTCTCCTGCTCGGCCATCCGCACCCGGGTGCGCCGGGGAGCCCCGATGCTCCGGAGCGAGTTCTCCCCCGCGGAGTCGAGGACGGCATCCGCCGGCCCGTCGAGGTCTGTGCCGCGCTGGTTGGTCTGGCCCATCCGGCCGTTGGCGGATGCGATCGTGGCGTCCATCAGGATCTCACCGGCGAAGTCCCAGGCTCCGTACATGCCGAGGTGCACCCGCAGCCAGAGCCCGTTGTCGAATTCGAGGAACATCTGCTTGCCGACGGCGCGCGCCCTGGTCATCACGTGCCCGTCGAGCACGGCGGCGCCTTCGACGAAACGGCCTTGCGGCGAGGACAGCTGCACCCGGTGGCCCACGAAGTTGCGCGCGAACTGCCGGGCGATCCGGTGGACGGAATGACCCTCTGGCACGTCAGCGCGCGCTGCGGGCCGGGTCGACGCTGGACGGGTCGATGCGTGCCGGGTCGACCCTGATGCCGGAGATGGACCGGGTGGTCTCGTATTCGAAAAGCTGGCGGATCCGTCGCGCGTGGCGTTCCTCGCCCGTGAACGGTTCGGCGATGAACGCGTCGATGAAGGAGGTCGCCTCCTCGATCGTGTGCTGGCGGGCGCCGATCGAGATGACGTTCGCGTTGTTGTGCTCACGCGCGAGCCGGGCGATGTCCAGGTTCCAGACCAACGCGGCCCTGACCCCGACGACCTTGTTCGCGGCCATCTGCTCGCCGTTGCCCGATCCCCCGAAGACGACGCCGAGCGCGTCGATGCCCGCGGCCTGGTCGTCGACGACGCCCTGGGCGGCATTGATGCAGAACGACGGGTAGTCGTCGAGCGGGTCGTAGCTCGTGGGCCCGTGGTCGACGACCTCGTGGCCGGCCTCGGTCAGGTGACCGACGAGGAAACGGCTGAAATCGTGGCCGGCATGGTCAGTGGCGAGGTGAATGCGCATGACCCCATACTATTTGCCGTCCCGTGCGATCGCCGTCCTGCTCCCGGCGCCGCCGGCATCCGCTCAGTCGAAGATCGGACCGACCGTGCGGGTTCGCTTCATCTCGAAGAAACCGGGGTACGCGGCCACGGCCACGACGCCGTCCCACAGTTTCGTCGCGGCTTCGCCCCTGGGCGCCGGCGAGATGACCGGGCCGAAGAAGGCGACATCGTTCACCGCGATGACCGGGGTGCCGACGTCCTGGCCGACCCGGTTCATCCCGTCGAAGTGGCTTGCGCGCATCTCCGGGTCGTAGTGGTCGCTGTCGGCCCACGCGGCGAAGTCCGCCGGAAGGCCGACCTCGGCGAGCGCCGCCGGGATGACCTCGTCGGGGTTCGTGCTGCCGCCGGGGTGGATCCGGGTGCCGAGTGCGTCGTAGAGGGCCTTCACGGTCGCCTGCCCGTGCAGCTCCTGCGCCGCCTGCACGAGGCGGGTGTACCGGAGAGCCCGGGGGAAGAACGCGGCGTACTCTTCGCTCACGTCGTTGTCCTCATTGAGCACCGCGAGGCTCATCACCTTCCAGGTGACGTCGAGGTCACGCTGTGAGGCCACCTCATCCACCCAGCGGGAGGTCATCCAGGCCCAGGGGCAGGAGGGGTCGAACCAGAACTTCACGGTGTCCGTCATCGCACCAGCCTAGGTGCACGCACACCCGCATCCGCTCGCTCCGCGAAGGTGAAGAAACCCCTGCCCAGCGTCGGTATCCCACCAAAAAATTCGGTTTGACGGCGTTTTTGGACTAAAATTGCTCGTTATGCCCGAAAAGGGCCAGCTCCACGTCGCGAGCAAGTGATCTCCACGAGAGAAGTTCAAATGCCCAGAGACCGTAGTTTGTCAGACTCTATGCCCGGTGCCAAGCGCGCCATAATCAAGACCAAAAAGCCCCTCCTGCAGCGTCGCCTGAGGGTCTCCCACGTCAACGTCGTCGACCAGCCGATGCTCAAGAAGGCACTCGGCGGAACCATCGTGGGAAACACCATGGAATGGTACGACGTCGGCGTGTTCGGCTACCTCATCACGACCATGGGACCGGTGTTCCTCCCCGAGGCCGACAAGTCGGTCCAGACCCTGTTCCTCCTCGGCACCTTCGCCGCCACCTTCATCGCCCGCCCCATCGGCGGCGTCTTCTTCGGCTGGCTCGGCGACAAGATCGGCCGCCAGAAGGTCCTCGCCATGACGCTGATGATCATGGCCGCGTCGACGTTCGTGGTCGGCATCCTGCCAAACTACGCGATGATCGGCAGCTGGGCCGCCGCTCTCCTGGTGTTGACCAAGCTCGTCCAGGGCTTCTCCACCGGTGGCGAGTACGCCGGTGCCACCACCTTCGTCAGCGAACACGCCCCGGACAAGCACCGCGGGTTCTTCGCGAGCTTCCTCGACATGGGCAGCTACCTCGGCTTCGCGATCGGCGCCGCACTCGTGTCGATCCTGCAGGTCACCCTGGGCCAGCCGGCCATGGAGGACTGGGGCTGGCGCCTGCCGTTCCTGCTCGCCGGACCGCTCGGCCTGATCGCCATCTACTTCCGGATGAAGATCGAGGAATCCCCCGCCTTCCAGGCCACCCTCGACGCCAAGGAAGCAGCGTCACTGGATCCGAACGGCACCGACGCGGCCCCGAACGGCCCGCTGACCATCTTCAAGGCGCACTGGCGGGGCATCCTGCTCGCCATGATCCTCGTCGCAGCAGCCAACACCGTCGGCTATGCGCTCACCTCGTACATGCCGACCTACCTGACGAGTTCGCTCGGGTACGACGAGCTGCACGGCACCCTGCTCACCATCCCGGTGCTCGTCATCATGGCGCTCTGCATCCCGCTGACCGGGCACCTGTCCGACAAGATCGGCCGCCGACCGGTGCTCTGGGTCGGTGCGATCAGCACGGTCGTGCTCTCGATCCCGGCGTTCATGCTGATCGGTGTCGGCGAGATCTGGTCGACCCTGCTCGGTCTTGCCCTGATCGCGTTCCCGGTGACGTTCTACGTGTCGAACCTCGCCTCGGCCCTGCCCGCGCTGTTCCCGACCGAGAGCCGGTACGGCGCGATGGGCATCGCGTACAACTTCGCGGTCGCCATCTTCGGTGGAACCACCCCGTTCATCATCGCGGCCCTCATCGAGGCAACGGGCGACGACATGATGCCCGCCTACTACCTGATGGCCACCTCGGCTGTCGGAGCGGTGAGCATCTTCTTCCTCAAGGAGAGCGCCCAGCGCCCCCTGCCCGGCTCGATGCCGAGCGTCGACTCCGTCTTCGAGGCACGGGAACTCGTCGCCACCCAGGACGAGAACCCGAACCTCGACACCAATGAGATGCCGTTCGACCACACCTATGAGCCGGCGACGAGCTCGATCGACGCCATTCTCCCGGAGCCCGAAACCGAGCCAGAGCGCCACCCGGTCGGCGTCTAGCACCACCGGCATCCGCCCCAGGGGCACGCCGCCTCCCTCCCCAGGGGCCGCCCCC
>NZ_JASJXJ010000079.1:0-17376 GCF_035018685.1 Cryobacterium sp. RTC2.1 | reverse complement strand
CACTTTTGGCCCTTAAACTTGCGGTTTAAGGGCCAAAAGTGTACTCTCGCGGGACCCGAAGCGTGCGACACGTGGTATCGCTGCGGCGCGACCCGACCTGCGCGAACCGCGGCGGTCGACCCGCGACAGGCGACCGGTCAGGCGAGGAGGACGGCGCCGTAGGCGAGGGCGGCGATGAGCGCCCAGGAACCGAGGCCGACCGTTAGGGCACGTCCGCCGGTGCGCACGAGCACCTCGAGCTGCACGGCAGCGCCGAGGCCGAAGAGCGCGGTCGCGAGTAAGTAGGTCTGCAGGGTGTCCGCGACGAGGAGCACACCGTCGGGCAACGGCACGAGGGTGCGCAGCACCACGGCAGCCAGAAAGCCGACGACGAAAAGCGGAACGATCGGGGGATGCCGCGTCGAGGCATCCGCGGACACCGCAGCGAGGGTGCCGGTCCGCAGGGGCATCGCATCCGAGGTCGAGGCTGCCGCGCGGCCGTCTCTGCGGCGTTCCTGCAGGGACACCCCGGCGACGATCGGCGCGAGCATGAGCACCCGGGTGAGCTTGACGACGATCGCCACGGCGAGGGCGGCCGGCCCGGCGACCTGCGCGGTGGCGACGACCTGGCCGACATCGTGCACGCTCGCGCCGACCCACTGGCCGTACTGCAGGGCGTCGAGGCCGAGCGGATGCCACAGGACGGGCAGGACCGCGATCGCGAGGGTACCGCAGAGGGTGACGAGGGCGATCGGTGTGGCGGTGTCGTCGTCGTCCGCGTGCACGACGGCACTCATGGCGCCGATCGCGGACGCGCCGCAGACCGAGAATCCGGTCGCGATCAGCAGGGGCTGCTGCCCGGGCAGGCCGATCCTCCGACCGAACCACAGCGTGCCGAAGAAGGTGAGAACGACGATCGCGATGGTCGTCGCGATCGTCACCCAGCCGAGGCCGAGGATGTCGACGAGGCTGAGCTTGAGGCCGAGCAGCACGATTCCGAGGCGCATGATGCGTTTGGAGGCGACCGAGAGGCCCGGCGCGAGCACTCCGGTGAGTTGCCGGCGCGCAACCGGCAGTTGGCCGGCGACGATTCCGAACACCACGGCGGCCGTGAGAAGCGGGATCCCGGGGACGAGGGCGTGCACGAGCCCGGCAAGGAGTGCGGCGGCGACCGCGACGAGCACGCCCGGCAGCCACATGGATTCGAGCCTACTCCCGCGTCACCGGCGCCCGTCCCTCACGCCGAGCGCTGGCGTTGCGCCGCTCCGCTGGTGGTGCACCACCCGCGCAACGGCAGAACACCCGCGCTCGGCGGAAAGCCGTCAGCGGTGGTGGAAGCGCGCGACCATGGGGCAGTCGAACGGATCGCGGGCGGCGAGGCCGACCGTGTTCAGGTACTCGATGACGATCCCGTACGACTGGAACAGGCCCGTCTCCGTGTACAGGATGTTGTGCGACTGGCAGTATTCCTTGGTGATCTCCTGCGCCTTCCGCAGGTGCGGGCGGGCCATGTTCGGGAACAGGTGGTGCTCGACCTGGTAGTTCAGGCCGCCCATGAAGGTGTCCATGAAGGTGCCGCCGCGGATGTTGCGCGAGGTCAGGACCTGGCGGCGCAGGAAGTCGACCTTGCTGTCGTGGGGGAGTTGCGGCATCCCCTTGTGGTTCGGGGCGAAGGATGCGCCCATGTAGACCCCGAAGACGGCGAGCTGCACGCCGATGAAGGCGAAGGCCATGCCGAGCGGCAGGAAGTAGAAGATCACGGCGACGTAGAGCACGATGCGGGTCGTGAGCATGCTGATCTCGAGCCAGCGCTTGTCGACCTTGCCGCGGCCGAAGACCGTGCGGAAGCCCTGGACGTGAAGGTTGAAGCCCTCGGCCATCAGGAGCGGGAAGAACAGGTAGCCCTGCTTGCGCGTGACGAACGAGCCGAGCCAGGACACCTTCGCGGCGTCCTCCTCGCGGAAGACGATGAAGTCGGGGTCGATGTCGGGGTCTTTGCCGATCACGTTCGGGTTGGCGTGGTGGCGGCTGTGCTTGTTCATCCACCAGGCGTAGCTGATGCCGACGAAGAGGTTCGCGAGGATACGGCCGGCCTTGTCGTTGGCGGGTCCGGACTCGAACACCTGCCGGTGCGAGGCCTCGTGGGCGAGGAACGCGAACTGGGTGAGGATGATGCCGAGCACGCCGGCGATGATCAGCTGGTACCAGCTGTCGCCGAGGAGCACGAAACCGGTGCCGAGACCCGCAGTTGCGAGGATGAGCATGCCGAAGACGAACCAGTAGAACCCGGTCGCGCGCTTCAGGAGGCCCAGGTTGCGCACAGTGTGCAGCAGCGAGGAGTACTCGGTGGTGGGATTCTTCGAGTCGCCACCCCGACGGGTCTTGACGATGCGCACCGTGGGTGCGACGGATGCTTCCGACATGAGGCCTTTGGTTTGGATCTGGACTTCTCAGTCGGTTCTGGAGCAATCACTCGTGGTGCAGATAGAAGTATCCTACGGGCGCACCCCCGGTCCGTGGGTCGGATTCACAACGGTTTCCCAGTCGCTATATGGCCCAAACGGCATATGAAGAGTCCTCAAATCGCCGAAACGGCACGAAACCGCAGGGTCTCCTTCGCCCGGAATTCCGGGGATCCGGGCGCGGCTATCGCCAGCTCGGCAGCCAAATATGCATCTGCCAGAACGAGAACGGGATCTGCATTCCCGTCCAGAGCGGGTAGAAGAAGGCGCTGACCAGCACCGCAGCCACGAGGTAGCCGATCAGCACACGGATGCCGACGGTCCGGTCCGGTTCGCGCGTCACGGCGTCCGCCCCGACCCCGCCGGTGCCCGGCGCGAGTCCGAGCACGAGACCGATCACGAACGTGAGCGCGAGGATCAGGTACGGCTCGAAGGCGATCGAGTAGAACTGGAAGACCGTTCGGCCGGTGTACATCAGCCAGGGCAGGTACCCGGCGACCATGCCCATCAGAATCAGGCCCACCCGCCATTCCCGGTACCGGGCGAGGCGATAGACGAGGTAGAGCACGGCGGCGGTCCCGGCCCACCAGATCAGCGGGTTGGCGATCTCGGTGATCGCCTCTGAGCAGGTCGAGAAGCTGCAGGTGCCCTCACCGGCCGCAGACGACTGGTAATACATGCTCGTCGGGCGCACCATGAACAGCCAGGTCAGCGGGTTCGACTGGTACGGGTGCGGCGTGACGAGGCCGACGTGATAGGTGTATGCGGCGACCTGGTAGTGCCAGAAACTCTGGACGACATGCGGCACCCAGGCGAATGCCCCGGTCCAGGCCGTCTCGGGTGAGTCTGCCCAGGTGCGGTAGAAGCCGCCCGTGGTGACGAACCAGCCCGTCCACGAGCTGAGGAAGGTCACGACCGCGATCGGCACCATCAGCAGGAAGCTGATCGGACCCTGCTTGAGGATGGCACCGCTCGCCCAGAACGGGATGCCGGCCCGCCGGCGGGTGAGGGCGTCCACGACCACGACGTAGACGCCGAAAGCGGCGAGGAAGTACAGGCCGGACCACTTGACGCTCATGGTCAACCCGAAGGCGAGGCCCGCGGCGAGGAGCCACGGCCGGAACCACATCGCGGGCCCCCAGCCGGGCCACTCGCCCGTCTCCGCCCGTTTCGCCATCCAGGCGGCAAGGCGGGTCGCGTGCCACTCCCGGTCGAGCAGGATCGCCCCGAACCCGAGAAGCGCGAAGAACATCACATAGTTGTCGAGCAACGCCACCCGGCTCATCACGATCGCGTTGCCGTCGATCGCGAACAGGAACCCGCCGATGACCGCGAGCAGGGTCGAGCCGAACAGCTTCCTGATGATGAGCATCAGCAGCACGACCGCGAGAATGCCGATCAGGGCCGTCACGATGCGCCAGCCCCAGCTGTTTCCCGGCCCGAATGCGGCCATCCCGAGTGAGATCAGCCACTTCCCGAGCGGCGGATGCACGACGAACGATCCGACGTCGGTGAAGATATTCGCATTGCCGTTTGCGAAGATCTCGTCGGCCTTGTCCGGCCAGGTGGACTCGTAGCCGTTGTTGAAGAGGCTCCAGGCATCCTTGACGTAGAAGGTCTCGTCGAAGACGAGCGCGTGCGGGGAGCCGAGGTTCCAGAGGCGGAGAACGGAGGCCACGACGACCACGAACAGGGGGCCGGCCCACGGGAACCAGCGGCGTATGAGGAGCACGCTGACCATCGTAGTGAGCGGTGGTTATGCGCGGACTGCGAGACTGGGGGAATGATCATCCTCGCTGCCACCCCGATTGGAAACCTCGGCGACGTCTCGCGCCGGCTGGTCGAGGCGCTCACGACCGCCACGGTCATCGCGGCGGAGGACACCCGCGTCACCGTGCACCTGCTCAAGGCCCTCGCGATCGAGAACCGTCCGCAGTTGATCAGCCTGCACGACCACAACGAACGGGTGAAGGCGGCTGAGCTCGTCGAGCTGGCCCGGGACACCGACCTGCTCGTGCTGAGCGACGCCGGCATGCCGACCGTCTCCGACCCCGGCTTCCACCTCGTCGACGCCGCCGTCGCAGCCGGCGTCACGGTCACCGTGCTGCCCGGCCCGTCCGCAGTGCTCACCGCCCTCGCCGTCTCCGGGCTGCCGACCGACCGGTTCACCTTCGAGGGCTTCCTGCCCCGCAAGCACGGCGACCGGATGTCTGCCCTCCGCGAGGTGGCCGACGAACGCCGCACCATGGTCTTCTTCGAGTCGCCGAACCGGCTCGCCGCCTCCCTCATCGACCTCGCCGAGGTGCTCGGCGCCGACCGCCGCGTCGTGGTCTGCCGCGAGCTCACCAAGTTCTTCGAGGAGGTCAAGCGCGGCACCGCCGCCGAACTGGCCGAGTGGGCGGCAGCGGGCGTCAAGGGCGAGATCGCGATCGTCGTCGCCGGGGCCGAGAAGCGCGTGCTCGACCTCGCGACCGGGGTCGCGGAGGTGCTCGCCCAGGTCGCGGCCGGCGCCCGGCTCAAGGAGGCCGCAGCAGACGTGTCCGCGGTGTCCGGCCTCGGCAAGCGCGACCTCTACGAGGCCGCCCTCGCGCAGAAGCCGGGGGCGCGTGGGCCGGCCGCGCCGCAGCATCCGCCCCTGCCGTTCTGACCCGAACCGAGGCGGGACGTAACCCGGCCCGGGGCATCCGTTGCTCCCAATAGACTGGGGGCATGTCCGCCGGAGCATCCTTTTACATCACCACGCCCATTTTCTATGTGAATGATGTGCCCCACATCGGTCACGCGTACACGGAAGTGGCCGCAGACCTCCTCGCGCGCTGGCACCGGCAGGCCGGCGAGGACGCCTGGCTGCTCACCGGTACCGACGAGCACGGCCAGAAGATCCTGCGGACCGCGACCGCGAACGGCGTCACCCCGAAGGAATGGGCCGACCGCCTCGTCGAGACCGCGTGGAAGCCGCTGCTCAAGACTGTCGACATTCGCAACGACGACTTCATCCGCACGACCGACGAACGCCACGAGGTCAACGCGCAGAAGTTCCTGCAGCACCTCTACGACGCCGGCCATATCTACACGGGCGAGTACGAGGGCTTCTACTGCGTCGGCTGCGAGGAATACAAGCAGCCGAGCGACCTGATCGAGGGCACCGGCGAGTTCATCGGCCAGCAGGTCTGCGCCATCCACTCCCTCCCGGTCGAGCTGCTCCACGAGAAGAACTACTTCTTCCGGATGAGCACCTTCGCCGAGCGCCTGCTCGCCCTCTACGAGGAAGACCCCGACTTCGTCCAGCCCGAGAGCGCCCGCAACGAGGTCATCTCCTTCGTGAAGCAGGGCCTTTCCGACCTGTCGATCTCGCGCTCGAGCTTCGACTGGGGCATCAAGGTGCCGTGGGACGACAGCCACGTCGTCTACGTCTGGTTCGACGCGCTGCTCAACTACATCACCGCCGCCGGTTACGGGCAGGACGACGAGCGGTTCAGCAGGCTCTGGCCGGCCACGCACATCGTCGGCAAGGACATCCTCCGGTTCCACGCCGTGATCTGGCCCGCCATGCTGATGGCCGCCGGGCTCCCGGTGCCGCGCCGGGTCTTCGGCCACGGCTGGTTGCTCGTCGGCGGCGAGAAGATGAGCAAGTCCAAGCTCACCGGCATCGCCCCGAGCCAGATCACCGACACCTTCGGCTCCGACGCGTTCCGCTACTACTTCATGCGCGCCATCAGCTTCGGACAGGACGGCTCGTTCTCCTGGGAGGACCTCTCCGCCCGGTACCAGTCCGAGCTCGCCAACGGCTTCGGCAACCTCGCCTCCCGCGTCATCGCCATGGTCGTGCGCTACTGCGATGGCGAGATCCCGGTCACGACGGCCTTCACCGAGGCGGACGCGGCCATCCGGGCCACCGAGATCCGGGTGACGGATGCCGCGGGCGAGGCCATCTCCCGCCTCGCGATCCACGAGGCGATCGCATCCGTCTGGGAACTCGTCGACGAGCTCAACGGCTACATCACGACCCAGGAACCGTGGGGCCTCGCCAAGGACCCCGCCGACCGCGACCGGCTCGACGCCGTGCTGTTCACCGCCGTGCGCGGCCTCGGCACCCTCGCCGTGCTGCTCTCCCCGGTCGTCCCCGAGGCGTGCGCCAAGCTCTGGTCCGCCCTCGGCGGCGAGGGCCTCGTCACCGACCAGCGCATCGACCGCGCGTGGGAGTGGACCGGAGGCACCCACGTCTCCCCGCTCGAGGCGCTCTTCCCGCGCATCGAGGCGACGGTTGGCTAACGAACCCGTCCGCCAGCGTGAGCAGACCGCCGGCCGCGACCTGAGCTACCCGGCCCCGCCGGAGCCGCTCCCCGTGCCGGTGTACGACAACCACACCCATCTCGAGATCAGCGACGGCGAGCATCCGCTCAGCCTCGCCGAACAGCTCGACCGGGCCGTGAGCGTGGGCGTGCAGGGCGTGATCCAGGTCGGCGGCGACCGGGAGACCTCCCGCTGGTCGGCCGAGGCCGCCGCGAGCGAGCCACGCATGCTCGCGGCCGTCGCGATCCACCCGAACGAGGCACCGGACTACGAGCAGGCCGGCACGCTCGACGACGCCCTCGCCGAGATCAGCGAACTCGCCGGGCGCCCGCGGGTCGTCGCGATCGGCGAGACCGGTCTCGACTTCTTCCGCACCGGGCCGGAGGGGCTCGCCGCCCAGTACCGCAGCTTCGAGGCGCACATCGAGATCGCGAAGCAGAACGGCCTCGCCCTGCAGATCCACGACCGCAACGCGCACGCCGAGGTCATCGCGACCCTGCTGCGGGTCGGCGCCCCCGAGCGCACGGTCTTCCACTGCTTCTCCGGGGACGCCGAGATGGCCGCGATCTGCGCCGAACACGGCTGGTACCTCTCCTTCGCCGGCAACGTCACGTTCAAGAATGCCGGCACGCTCCGCGCGGCCCTCGCCGCTGCTCCCCGCGAGCTGCTGCTCGTCGAGACGGACGCCCCCTTCCTCACCCCCGCACCCTTCCGCGGCCGCCCGAACGCGCCGTACCTGCTGCCGCACACCCTGCGCGCGATGGCCAACCACCTCGAAACGGATGTCGCCATGCTGGCCGCCCAGATCTCCACCACCACCGAACACGTCTACGGGCGCTGGGACGCCGAACCCGTCGTGCCGGCGCCGTCCGCGCCGACCGTCAGCCTCGGGGGTCTCCAGTGAGCGACGCCGAGAACACTCCGGTGACCCCGGCCACGGATGCCGCCCTGCCCGTCGAGCCCGCGGCATCCGCCGCGCCCACACCGCGCTCACTGCTCGGCCCCGCCGAGATCCGCGACCTCGCCGAGATGCTCGGCGTGAACCCGACCAAGAAGCTCGGCCAGAACTTCGTGATCGACGGCAACACCGTCCGCCGCATCGTCAAGGTCGCCGCGATCACCCCAGAGGACACCGTCGTCGAGGTCGGACCCGGCCTCGGCTCGCTCACCCTCGGCCTGCTCGAGACCGGTGCGCGCGTCGTCGCCGTCGAGATCGACGACCGCCTCGCCGAGCAGCTCCCGCTCACCGTCGAGCTGATGCACCCGGACGCGCCGCTCGTCGTGCTCCGCGCCGACGCGCTCAAGATCACTGACCTGCCGGGGGAGCCGACCCGGCTCGTCGCCAACCTGCCGTACAACGTCTCGGTGCCGGTGCTGCTGCACATGCTCGAGCACTTCCCGTCGATCCGCGCCGGCGTCGTGATGGTGCAGGCCGAGGTCGGCGAACGGCTCGCCGCGCCCCCCGGCTCGAAGGTCTACGGCAGCCCGAGCGTCAAGGCCGCCTGGTACGGGGCCTTCCGCACCGCGGGCAAGGTCAGCCGCCAGGTGTTCTGGCCGGTGCCGAACGTCGACTCGATCCTGATCGCGTTCCAGCGCCGCGAGAGCCCGCTCGAGAGCGAGGACCTGCGCCTCGCGACGTTCGCGCTCGTCGACGGCGCCTTCCAGCAGCGCCGCAAGATGCTCCGCCAGTCGCTCTCGACCGTGCTCGGTGACTCGGCAACGGCGACCGCGATCCTCGAAGCTGCCGGCATCGACCCCACCGAGCGCGGCGAACAGCTCACCGTCGACGCCTTCCTCGCCATCGCCAGGTCCTGGACCGCCGCCGACCCGTCCTGACCCCGCGCACGAGGGGGCTGTGCGGCTGAGCTAGGTTAGAACCATGACCAACGCGGCCACATCTCATGTTGTGCACGCGCGGGCGCCGGGCAAGATCAACGTCTTCCTGAAGGTCGGTGCCGTGCTCGAAGACGGCTACCACGAAGTCGCGACCGCCTACCAGGCCGTGTCGCTCAGCGAAGACGTGCGCGCCTATCCCGCCGACGACTTCTCCTGCGAATTCACCGGCTCGATCGACACCTCCGGCCTTGCGACCGACGGCAGCAACCTCGCGATCCGGGCCGCTCGCGCCCTTGCCCGCCGGTCCGGCTATCGTGGCGGCGTTCATCTCAAACTTGAGAAGAACGTGCCGATCGCCGGGGGAATGGGCGGCGGATCGGCCGACGCCGCCGCAACCCTGCTCGCGTGCGACGCCCTCTGGGGCACCGAGGCGACCCGCGAGGAACTGCTCGCCATCGCCGCGACTCTCGGCGCCGACGTCCCCTTCGCGTTCACGGGCGGCACCGCCGTCGGCACCGGCCGCGGCGACCAGTTGAGCCCCGCGCTCGCCAAGGGCCAGTTCCACTGGGTGCTCGCCCTGGCCGACTTCGGCATGTCCACCCCCGGCGTGTACCAGGAACTCGACCGCCACCGTGAGCGCCATGCCCAGGACATCTTCCCGGCGCAGGCGCAGCCGACGGTCGACGCCAACGTGCTCCAGGCCCTGCGCGCCGGCGATGCCCGGATGCTCGCCGAGTCCCTGCACAACGACCTCCAGGCCCCGGCGCTGCACCTCGCCCCCGGCCTCGGCAAGGTCATCGAGCTCGGCGAGGAGAACGGCGCCCTCGCCGGCATCGTCTCCGGGTCCGGCCCAACGGTCGCGTTCCTCGTGGCGGATGCCGACAGCGCGCTCGAGCTCCAGGTCGCGCTGAGCGCCTCCCGCCTGCACGTGGTGCGGGCGACGGGCCCGGTCCACGGCGCCCGTCTCGTCCACGACTGAGCCGCGGCATCCGCCTGCCCCGACCCGCGCGCCGGGCTCCCAGCCGCGCACGGTAAAGTTGTAAGCTATGGCACATTTGCTCGGGGCCGAGTCCCTGCACCTTGAATACCCCACCCGCGTCATCTTCGACTCCGTCACCGTCGGACTCAACGAGGGCGACCGCATCGGAGTCGTGGGGCGCAACGGTGACGGCAAGTCCACCCTGCTGAGCCTCCTCGCCGGACGCATCGAACCCGACTCCGGCCGCGTCACCCGCCGCCGCGGCGTCACGATCGGCGTGCTCGACCAGTCCGACGCCCTCGCCTCAGGCCAGACCGTCGGCCACACCGTCGTCGGCACCATGGACGAGCACCTCTGGGCCGGGGACGCCAAGGTCCGCGACGTCATCGGCGGACTCGTGCGCGACATCCCCTGGGACGCCCTTGTCGACGACCTTTCCGGTGGCCAGCGCCGCCGGGTCGCCCTCGCCGCCGTGCTGATCGGCGACCACGACGTGATCTTCCTCGATGAGCCCACCAACCACCTCGATGTCGAGGGCATCACCTGGCTCGCCGGGCACCTGCGCAACCGCTGGGCGACGAACTCCGGCGGCCTCGTGGTCGTGACCCACGACCGGTGGTTCCTCGACGAGGTCTGCAACCAGACCTGGGAGGTGCACGACCGTCTGATCGAACCCTTCGAGGGCGGCTACGCCGCGTACATCCTGCAGCGCGTCGAGCGCGACCGGATGAGCGCCGCGACAGAGTCGAAGCGCCAGAACCTGATGAAGAAGGAGCTCGCCTGGCTCCGCCGCGGCGCCCCCGCCCGCACCGCCAAGCCCAAGTTCCGCATCGACGCGGCCAACGAGCTCATCGAGAACGAGCCGCCGCCCCGCGACACCGTCACGATGCAGTCGATGGCGATGCAGCGCCTCGGCAAGGACGTCGTCGACCTCATCGACGTCTCGGTGGACTTCGAGGACAAGCACGTGCTGAAGGACATCACCTGGCGGATCGCCCCCGGGGAACGCACCGGCATCATGGGCGTCAACGGCGCGGGCAAGTCCACGCTGCTGAACCTCGTCGCCGGTACCCTCCAGCCGACGAGCGGCCACGTCAAGCGCGGCAAGACCATCAAGGTCGCCGTGCTCACCCAGCAGCTCTTCGAGCTCGAGGGCATCCAGAACGACCGGGTCAGCGAGGTCATCGGCCGCCAGAAGACGAGCTACATCGCCGGAGGCAAGGAGATCACCCCCGGCCAGATGCTCGAGCGGATGGGCTTCATGAGCGCCCAGCTCGTCACCCAGGTCAAGGACCTCTCCGGTGGCCAGAAGCGCCGCCTGCAGCTGCTGCTGATCGTGCTCGACGAGCCGAACGTGCTCATCCTCGACGAGCCCACCAACGACCTGGACACCGACA
Source organism: Cryobacterium sp. RTC2.1 (assembly GCF_035018685.1). Classification (NCBI taxonomy): domain Bacteria; kingdom Bacillati; phylum Actinomycetota; class Actinomycetes; order Micrococcales; family Microbacteriaceae; genus Cryobacterium; species Cryobacterium sp. RTC2.1. The sequence goes on along the minus strand of NZ_JASJXJ010000079.1, from coordinate 6,430 downwards.
TGCTCGCGGCCATGGAGGACCTGCTCGACTCCTTCCCCGGCACCCTGCTCGTCGTCTCGCACGACCGGTACCTGATCGAACGCGTCACCGACAACCAGTACGCGGTCACCGAGGGCGGCTTCCGCCACCTGCCCGGCGGCGTCGACCAGTACCTCGAGATGCGCAAGCAGCAGATCAACGACTCCGACAAGCCCGCAGAGGCGAACGCCTCGAACACCTCCGGCGGCAAGCCGGCCAGGAACCTGGCCATCGGCGGTGCAGAGCTCCGCAACGCGCAGAAGGAGCTCGCCTCCATCGAGCGCAAGGTCGCCAAGCAGAAGTCCCGGATCGTGGTGTTGAACCAGAACATGGTCAGCCACGACCAGAACGACTACGCAGGCCTCGGCGAGCTCGGCACCGAGCTGCAGGGTCTCGAATCCTCCATCTCGAGCTTCGAAACTCGCTGGCTCGAACTTTCGACGCTGATCGAGGGTTAAAACCGCGGATGCTGTGACCGCGTGTTACGCAGCGGCGTGCGCGGCGCAGCATCCTTTGTTAACCTGAAGGTGTGCCTCGCGATGCAGCGGCACAGACTCCCACCCCTTCGTGCCGTGGCTTTGCTGTGCCGTCGATTGCCGGGGCCCGTCCACGAGACAGCACTCGCGGCTCTCACCCGCAGCACACCCAAGGGGATTCACCACGTGAAAAAGTCAACTCTGTCCAAGCGCTTGCTCGCGGCTCTCGCGACCGTCCCGCTCCTCGCCCTGCTCGCCGGGTGCGCCGGCGGCACGGCGGATGCCGGCAGCGACAAGACCGTCAAGATCGGCGTCGTCGGCGCGAGCGACCCGTACTGGGCCGTCTACACGAAGGCCGCCGCCGATGCGGGAATCAAGGTCGAGATCGTCGACTTCTCCGCATACGACCAGCCGAACCCCGCGCTGACCGCCGGTGAGATCGACCTCAACCAGTTCCAGCACCTCGTCTACCTCGCGCAGTACAACACGGCGAGCAACGCGGACCTCACCCCGATCGGTTCGACGGCGATCTACCCGCTCGGCCTGTACTCGACGAAGTACAAGAAGGTCAGCGAGATCCAGAAGGGCGACACCATCGCGGTGCCGAACGACGCGAGCAACCTGGCCCGCGCGCTCCTCGTGCTGCAGTCGGCCAAGCTCATCACGCTGAAGGACGGCGGCTCGATCTTCTCGACCCTCGACGACATCGACACGTCGGCCTCCAAGGTCACCGTCACCGCGCTCGAGGCCTCCCTCACCGCGACTTCGCTTCCTGACGTCGCCGGCGCGATCATCAACAACGACTTCGTCGAGAAGGCCGGACTGAAGTTCACCGACGCCCTCGCCAAGGATGACCCGGCCGACCCGACCGCCATCCCCTACGTCAACGTGTTCGTCGCCCGCGCCGCGGACAAGGACAACGCGACCTACCAGAAGCTCGTCCAGATCTATCAGGACACCCAGGCCGTGCAGGACGGCGTGCTCGCCGTCTCCGGCGGCTCCGGTGTTCTCGTGAAGACCCCGGTCGCCGACCTGGTCTCCTCGCTCGCCACGGTCGTCGCGGACACCAAGGCCAACAAGAAGTAGTCGCCCCCGGTTGCCCGGATGCCCGCTTCGCACTCGCGAGGCGGGCATCCGGTGTGAAACCAGAGAATTCCAGGAGAGCTGAATGCCGATCGTCGAATTGCGCGGTGTCAGCAAGATCTACCCACCCCACGAAAAGGGCGGCAGCGACGTCGTCGCGATCGACGACGTCAGCCTGGCCGTCGAGGCCGGCGACGTCTACGGGATCATCGGCTACTCGGGAGCCGGCAAGAGCACCCTCGTGCGCCTCGTGAACGCGCTCGAACGGTCAACGTCCGGAGAGATCCTGATCAACGGACGGGACATCGCCGGCCTGGCAGAGCGCGAACTGCGCAGCGTGCGTCTCGGCATCGGCATGATCTTCCAGCAGTTCAACCTGCTCGGCTCGCGCAGCGTCGCGGCCAACGTGTCCTATCCGCTCGAGGTGGCGCACCGGCCCAAGGCCGAACGCGCCAAGCGGGTCGCCGAGATGCTCGACTTCGTCGGCCTCGCCGACAAGGCCCGCGCGTACCCCGACCAGCTCTCCGGCGGCCAGAAGCAGCGCGTCGGCATCGCCCGCGCCCTCGCGAGCCAGCCCGCCATCCTCCTCGCCGACGAGGCCACGAGCGCCCTCGACCCCGAGACGACCCACGAAGTGCTCGACCTGCTGACCCGGGTCAACCGGGAATTCGGTGTGACGATCATCGTGATCACGCACGAGATGGACGTGATCCAGACGATCGCGAGCAAGGTCGCGGTGATGGACCAGGGCCGGGTCATCGAACGCGGTGACGTGTTCGATGTGTTCTCGAACCCGCAGCAGCCGGCATCCGCCCGGTTCGTCTCGACCGTCGTCAAGGGCATCCCGAGCGCCGACGAGCTCGCCGTGCTGCGCAGACGCCACCCCGGGCGGATCGTGTCCCTCGCCTTCCGCGACAACACGGTCGACCAGGCCCGTGTCTTCGGCGAACTGGCTCGCGCCGGCGTCGCATTCGAGGTCGTCTTCGGCGGCATCAACGAAGTGCAGGGCCGCTCCTTCGGGCATCTCACCCTCGCGCTCAGCGACGCCACGGCGGCGGATGCCCGCACAGCGTCTGCCGGCAGCGCGGACGACCGCATCGATGCGGTCCTCGATCGGATCAGAACACTCACGACCGTCACGGAGGTGCGCTGATGGAATCCCTCATCGAACTGCTGCCCCAGCTCTGGAAGGCCGCAGGGGAGACGCTCTACATCGTCGGCCTCACCCTGTTCTTCGGGGGCCTCGGCGGCCTGATCGTCGGCCTCGGCCTGTACCTGACCCGCGGCGGCAGCCTGCTCGCCAACAAACCCGTGTTCGTGGTGCTGAACCTGCTGGTCAACTTCGTGCGGCCCATCCCGTTCATCATCTTCCTCGCCGCCGCGCAGCCGCTCGCCCGGCTCGTGGTCGGAACCGGAATCGGCAATAACGCGATCATCTTCACGATCTCGCTCGCGGCATCCTTCGCGATGGGCCGTATCGTCGAGCAGAACCTGCTCACCGTGACGCCCGGCGTGATCGAGGCCGCCCGCAGCGTGGGCGCCGGAACGGCCCGGATCATCTTCACCGTGCTCCTGCCCGAGGCGCTCGGTCCGCTGATCCTCGGCTACACGTTCATCTTCGTCGCGCTCGTCGACATGTCGGCGGTCGCCGGCTACGTCGGTGGCGGCGGCCTCGGTAACTTCGCCCTGCTCTACGGGTACCGCCAGTTCAACCCGATCGTGACCTGGGCTGCCGTGCTGCTGATCATCGTGCTCGTCCAGTTGGTGCAGTACCTCGGGAACACGCTGGCGCGAAAGGCGTTCCGCCGCTAGGCGTTCTCGAAACTGTTGCCGGGCCGGACAGCTTCCGTTCACCCCCCGGCAAGGTGACACTCCCGGGCCGGACACCTGAGGCCAGCACAGTATTGCCGGGGCTGGCCCACCCGAGCCGGCACACAGTCTCGACTGCACCCGTCGCTGTTTGGTTCAGGCCGTTGGAGTCGCTGTGTCGCCCCGCCCAAGTGTGGTCTTCTCGGCCTTCCGTTCCAACGCGGACCCGCGCCTGCAGGGCTGGGTCGCCTTCCGGGAGAGCGTTCAGTCCGGTGCCCACGGCGGCGACGTCGCCCGCGTCAGCGGACTCGCACGCGCCGGCGAACTCGCCCGCGCGGGAGAACTCGCCCGCACCGGAACGACCGACCGGGTGGCCGAGGGCCGGGATCGCTCCCGTGGCCTCGCCACCGTCGCCGACTCCGGCCACTCCGGCATCTGGCGGCTGCTCGCCTCGAACAGCCGCGAGCTCGGCCGCAGCTCCTCGGTCTACGGCTCCTTCGCCGGCGCGCGGGCGCACGTCCTCGAACTCAAGGACCAGTGCGACGCGATGGTCGCGACCGTCGTCACCGGGCCGTCGGCAGGCACCCATGGCTGGGTGGTCACCATCGGCGAACGCATCGTGATGACAGCGGGACGCTGGTACGGCGCCGCCTCCGCGAGCCGGGAAGCCGCCGCCGGCACGATCGAAGCCTTCCGCGTCGCGCTCGTCGCCGAAGACGCCCGCCACGCGACCGAGGCCGGCCGCCGGGGCAGCCGGGTGCTCAGCGAGGCCGAACGGGCCCAGGCGTGGTGAACGGCACACGGCTCCGCGGCCTGCGCGGCTGGATCGGTGCCGCAGCGACCGCCGGGCTGCTCTGCTGGGTCGTCTTCGGCTGGCTCGTACCCGGCTTCACCGCACCGGAGGGCATCCGGGCGAGCGTGGCGGCCGTGGCCGCCGACGCTGTTCCCTCCGTTCCCACGGCAGCGGATGCCGCAGCGACCGTGACCGTGACGCCGGCGACTCCCGCTCCGGCGGCCGACCAGTCCGCCGCCGGCGCCGGCTCGTCCCTCGCGTCGACAGGCGAAACCGCGCTGCTCACCGGGAACGCTGCGCTCGTGGACGCGGACTGGGCTGCCCGCGTGGCCGCGGCCACCGGCATCCCGCGGCGGGCCATGCTCGGCTATGCGGGTGCCTCGCTCGCCCTCGCCGCCGAACAGCCCGGTTGCCGACTCGGCTGGAGCACCCTCGCCGGCCTCGGCAACATCGAGTCCGGGCACGGCACCCACGCGGGCTCGGCGCTCGGTACCGACGGTACCGCCCGGCCCGGCATCTTCGGTCCGGCCCTCGACGGCTCTGATTTCGCAGCGATGAGCGACACCGACGGCGGCGCCTGGGACGGCAGTGCGGCGTGGGACCGTGCAGTCGGCCCGCTGCAGTTCATCCCCGCGACCTGGCAGCGCTGGGGCGCCGACGGCAACCGGGACGGTGTCGACGACCCGCAGCAGATCGACGACGCCGCCCTCGCAGCCGGGCGCTACCTGTGCAACTACGGCGACCTCGCGCTGCCCGACCGCTGGCGCGCGGCCGTCTTCGCGTACAACCACGTCGACTCCTATGTCACCGCCGTCGCCGGTTACGCGAACACCTACGCCGCCCGGGCGAAGTAGCCCCCTGTGACAGGCGCGATCGATCCCGCCGAGACGACGGATGCCTCCGGTGCACCGGCAGGCCGGCGCACGGTCTGCGCTGGCGAGGGGCTGATCTCGGGCCGCTACCGGCTCGGCGAACTCCTCGGGACGGGCGGGTCGGCATCCGTCTTCTCCGCCGTGGACACGCAGGCAGGGGAGGGCGCAGTCAGAGAGATCGCCCTCAAGATCCTGCACCCGCACCTGTCCCGCTCCGACCGGGCCAGGGAAGCGTTCTTTGCGGAGGCCAGGGCCGCGGCCGTGTTGCGGCACCCGAACATCGTCGCGGTGCTCGGCGTCGGCGTGCACCACACCGGTCACGGCCCGGGGATCGGCGCCGGGACCGAGCCCCGCACCGGCACAGGCACCGGTGCGAACGCCGAGGAGCCGCAGGCCTGGATCGCGCTCGACCGCGCGCCGGGGATCAGCCTCGCCGAATACGTCGAGCATCGCGGGGCGCTGCCCGTCAGGCAGGCGCTCACCGTCGCGTCCGCGGTGCTGCGCGCCCTCGAGGCCGCGCACGACATCGGCCTGGTCCACCGCGACGTCTCCCCGGCCAACATCATGGTCGACCCGGACCCGGCCGGTCACGTCGGTATCGACGGAGTGCGCCTGCTCGACTTCGGCCTCGCGGATGCCGCCGGTCGCCCTGCCCTCGGCACCGACGTCCTCCGCAGCGCACCCGATGCGACAACGCAGGAAATCCCGGTCGTGCAGAGCGTGCTCGGGAGCGTGAACTACATGTCGCCGGAGCAGGCGCGGGGCGACGCCGTCGACGAACGCGGCGACGTGTACCAGCTCGGCGGGGTGTTGTACTTCGCGCTCACCGCACGGGCGCCGTTCGTCCGGGATTCCGTCGCCGCGGTGATGCGCGCCCACGTGCAGTCTCCGCCGCCGGTGCCGTCGGTGCAGCACTCCGGCATCCCGCGGAGTGTCGACCGGCTCGTCGTCAAGGCGCTCCTCAAAGACCCGGACGCCCGGTTCCCCTCCGCCGCGGCGATGGGCGCGGCCGTCGACGCGGCCCTGGACCGCATCGGGGCCGGGGGAGTGCCGGGTCGCGCCGCGGCCCCGCCAGAGGGGGCCCTGCCCGGCGGCGGTCGCGTCTTGCCCGCGGACGACACCACGGGACTGTTCCGGCCGGGCGACCTCGCGGAGCTCGCTGAGCGCACGATGGTGCTCGGTGCGGTACCGGTCCCGGTCCCGGATCCTGTGCCTGTTCCGCACCCAGGCCGGGTTGTCCGGCGGGACGACGACCGCGGCGGATGCCGTTCCCGCGCGTGCGTTTCCGGTCGCGTGCACGATCGTGGCCGGGGCGGGATGGGCGGTCGGGATCGGGTGCGGAACAGGCACAGGATCCGGGACCGGGACCGGTACCGCAC
>NZ_JASJXJ010000078.1:0-17579 GCF_035018685.1 Cryobacterium sp. RTC2.1 | reverse complement strand
CCAGGGTCACGTCGTCGGTGGTCGCCGCCGTGACCGTGTCGAGCTGCTGGCGGACGGCATCCGGGACGGCAGCGATGACGGCCGTCGCGGCCTGGAACCCGGCGCTGCCGACGCCGGCCCGCGCGTCGATCACGGGATAGCCGGCCAGGCGTGCAGGGCCGTTCTGGATCACGACGCCCGCGGCATCGACGAGGTTGAACCCGCCGGGGACGACGACCGTGCCGACGGGCGTCCGTTCGACGATCCGCACCACGAGGGTGTCCGGCGGCCTGCTCTCGGTCACGTAGCTCTGGATCAGCGGGAACGTACCGAGGTCCTCGCGAATCCGCGCGAAGTCCACGAGGGGCAGCGGGGTACCGAGCTGGTCGCCGAGCGCGGCGGTGACCTGGTCGGCGGAGATCCGGCTGGTCCCGACGACCTCGATCGTGCGGAGCGCCATCAGCGGCGAGTACGTCCCGATGAGAACGAACCCGAGGAGAGCGGCCACGGTACCGAGCGCGACGAGCCAGGCCGTGCGGCGGCGGCGCGAGCGCCAGGTGAAGCGGCGCACCTCCTCGCGTTCGTAACGCTTGCGTGCACGTCGGGCGGCGCGGAACTTGCGCCGGGCCGTTGCGGGGGTCAGCGCGGGCTCTGCGTCCTCCCCTGCCGTACCGGCGGTCTCCGTCTTTGCGTCAGACGCCCGCCCCTTCGGCGGCCGTGCGCCCGGTGACCGCGCCGGCACCGTCGTGATCGGCTCGGTGACGGGTTCGGCCTGCTGCGCTCCTGACGAGTGCAGAGGCGAGACGGAGGCGAGGTGCGGCTGCTCTGGCCGGCGTTTCGGGACCGTGATGGGTTCGGTGCTGGTGCCGTCGGTCGTTCCCCGGCCGCCGGCGGGAGTCGCGGTGTCCGCGGGGCGGCGCGACGAACGCTTCGTTCCCCGGCCGCCGGGTGTGGCAGCGCTGGGCGCGGCGCCGTCCCTGGTGGGCGGCTGCTCCGGCCGGTCGAAGCCCTCTGGTCGCCTCATTCCCCCGTGCTATCCCTGGGCCTGGACGCGGTCGCCGAGCGATTCGAGCAGCTGGGGGACGATCCGGTAGACGTCACCGCAGCCGAGTGTGACGACGAAGTCGCCGGGTCTGGCGATGCGCGCAACGTAGTCGGCGGCCTCCTGCCAGTCGGGCACGTAGGCGACCTTGGATGCGTCGTGGAACTTTCCGGAGACCAGGGCGCCGGTCACGCCGGGTTCGGGATCCTCGCGGGCGCCGTAGACGCCGAGCACGACCGTCTGGTCAGCGGTGCGTTCGAGGGTGTCCGCGAACTCCTGCGCGAAGAGGCGAGTGCGGCTGTACAGGTGCGGCTGGTGCACGGCGATGATGCGCCCGGTCCCGACGACGGTCCGTGCCGCGGTGAGCGCGGCCGCGACCTCCGTCGGGTGGTGGGCGTAGTCGTCGTAGACACTGACGCCGTTCACGGTGCCGTGCAGTTCGAAGCGGCGCTGGGTGCCTCCGAAGGTGGCAATGGCCGCGAGCGACGCTGCGGGGTCGCAGCCGAGTCCGACGAGCACGGCGAAGGCGCCTGCCGCGTTGATCGCGTTGTGCCTGCCGGGGATCCGCAGGGTCGCTGAGTAGTCCTGGCCCGCATACGAGACGGAGAAGCTCACGGGACCATCCGTCACGACGGAGTGCACGCGCACGGTCGCGTCGGCGGCCTCGCCGAAGGTGACGACCTTCTGGCCGGTGAGGCTCCGGGTGACCCGGACCGCGCCGGGGTCGTCTGCGGAGATCACGACGAGCTCGGTGGCTGCGTGGGAGAACTGCACGAAGGCGGCCTCGAAAGCTTCGAGGGACCCGTAGTGGTCGAGGTGGTCCGGATCGACGTTCGTCACGAGCGCGATGGCCGTGTTGTACAGCAGGAAGGACCCGTCGGATTCGTCGGCCTCGACAACGAACAGGTCATCGGTTCCCGCGCCCGCCGAGACGCCGAGGGACTCGATCACTCCGCCGTTGACGAAGCTCGGGTGCTTGCCGATGCCGAGCAGGCCCGTGACGATCATCCCGGTCGACGTGGTCTTGCCGTGTGCGCCGGCGACGGAGACGAGGCGGTGCTTCTGGATCAGCCAGGCGAGCGCCTGGGCCCGGTGCAGCACCGGGAGGCCGCGCTCGAGGGCGAGGACGTACTCGGGGTTGTCCTGCCAGAGCGCCCCGGTGACGACGAGGGAATCGGCATCCCCGACATTCTCCGCGGCGTGGCCGATGCTGATCCGCGCTCCGAGCTCGCGCAGGGCGAGCACGTTCGCGGACTCGCGCACGTCGGAGCCGGTCACGGTGTGGCCGGCCGCAAGGAAGAGCCGCGCGATGCCGCTCATTCCGGAACCGCCGATGCCGACGAAATGTACCGTTCCCAGGTCCGCAGGAATGACGAGGTTCAGGTCGGGCTTGATCACGTGGTGCCGCTCTTCTCAGTGTCGAATCTCAGTGTCGAAATCGGGTGTGGTGCGGCCTCTACGTTACGCGTCGGCGCCAGGGATTGCCGGATTGACGCCGCCGTGTGGGTGGCCGAGGGCATCGCTGACGAGGTCCGCCATCCGCTCGGCGCCGTCGCGGCCTCCGACGGATGCCGCGAGCTCCCCCATCCTGCGCACGCGCGGCCGGTCGGTGAGGAGCGGCACGAGCTCGTCAGCGACCCAGGCGGGCAGGAAGGCCGCGTCGTCGACGATGATCCCGCCACCCGCGGCGACGACGGAGGCCGCGTTGAAGCGCTGTTCCCCGTTTCCGACCGGGTAGGGCACGTAGACGGCGGGGATGCCGAGCGCGCTGAGCTCGCAGACCGTCCCGGCCCCTGCCCGGGAGACGGCGAAGTCCGCGCTCGCGAGGGCGAGGTCCATCCGGTCGCAGTACTCGATCATCCGGTAGTGGTCGATGGCCGGGTCGGGGACCTCGGACTTCTGCCCGGTGATGTGCAGCACCTGCCAGCCGGCCGCGACCAGCGCCGATGCTGACTGCACGGCCGTGCCGTTGAGGCGGCGCGCGCCGAGGGACCCTCCCGTGACGAGGAGGGTCGGCCTGCCGGGGTCGAGGTCGAAGAAGCGCAGCGCCTCCGCCCGGACACCGGGGCGGTCGAGGTTCTGGATCTCCGGCCGCAGCGGCATTCCCACGACCCGGCCGTGGCGGATCCGGGTTCCGGGGAACACGACGCCGACCCGGGTGGTCAGCCAGGCCCCGAGGCGGTTCGCGAGTCCCGCGCGGAAGTTCGCCTCGTGGATGGCGATCGGGATGCCCGCCCGGCGGGCCGCGAGGTAGGCCGGCGTCGAGACGTAGCCGCCGAAGCCCACGACGACGTCGACCTTCCTGGCACGGAGCACGGCGGCGAGGTCGCTGACGGCGCGGTTGAACCGGGGCAGGAAGAGCACGGCGGCGCGGTTCGGGCGGCGCGGGAACGGCAGCCGTGGCACGAAGATCAGCTCGTAGCCGCGTGCGGGTACCAGGCGGGCCTCGAGGCCTTCCCTGGTGCCGAGCACGATCATGACCGCGTCGGGTTCGCGCGCGCGGATCGCATCGGCGACCGCGAGCAGGGGGTTGACATGGCCGGCGGTCCCGCCGCCGGCCAGGAGGTACGTGGTCACTCGGACACCCGTCTCGGTCCGGGCCGTGCCGCCGGGTGCTCGGTTCCGCCGGGGGTGCGCCCGGCCGGATCGGGGTGCGCGCGGGCGAAGGACAGCACGATGCCGATCGCGATCAGGGTCGAGAGCAGGGCTGTGCCGCCCGCGGAGACGAGCGGAAGCGGGACGCCGAGGACGGGGAAGACGCCGAGGACGACACCGATGTTGACGAGCGCCTGGCCGATGACCCAGACCATCACGGCGGCCGTCGACACGCGCGCCTGCACGCTCGTGCTCGAGCGCATGATCCGCAGGAAGGCGAACGCGAGCAGGATGAACATGCCGAGCACGACGATGGCGCCGATCAGGCCGAGCTCCTCGCCGATGATCGCGAAGATGTAGTCGTTGTCCGCAGCGGGCAGCCAGGACCATTTGGCCTTGGAGTTGCCGAGTCCGACGCCGAAGATCCCGCCGTTGGCGAGTGCCCAGGTGCCGTGCAGCGGCTGCCAGCACGCCGCGGAGATCGTTCCGGTGTGGTCGTCGCAGCCGGTGTTAAGGAAGGAGAGGATGCGGGTCATCCGGTTGGAGCTCGAGACGGCGACGAGCACGCCCGCGACCGTGCCGACCAGGAGCGGGAGCGCGAGCATCCGCAGCCGGACGCCCGCGAAGAAGAGCGCGCCGAAGAGGATTCCGGCCATGATGATGACGGTTCCGAGGTCGCCGCCGATCAGTACGAGCATGATCGATCCGCCGCCGACGCCGAACACGGGAATGTAGACGTGGCGCCAGTCGTCGAGCAGGTCCTGCTTCTGGGAGAGGATCATGCCGAGCCAGATGACGAGCGCGAGCTTGATCGCCTCGGACGGCTGGAACTGGACCCCGCCGAGGGACAGCCAGTTCGTGTTCCCTGCGACGGTGATGCCGAGCGGGGTGAAGACGACGAGGCACTGCAGCAGGCACGCGATGATCAGGGTCGGCCAGGCCACCCGCTGCCAGAACTTGATCGGCATCCGGCTGACGAAGAGCATCAGCGGGACACCCACGGCCGCGAAGCCGCCCTGGCGGAGCACGGTGCCGAAGAAGCCTGCGTTCTCGAGGTAGGAGTCGACCGACGATGAGGACAGCACCATCACCAGGCCGAAGGCGACGAGGAAGAGGGTCGTTCCGAGCAGCAGGAAGTAGCTCGTCGATTCCGCCTTGAACACGCGTCCGAGATGGATGCGGGTGGCGGGGTTGTGCGCCTCGGGCGCCGGCTGGTGGGGGGCTGCGGTCCTAGGCGTTCGAGCCAGGGGCAGTCTCGCCATCCGCCTCACCTCCCAGATAATCGTGAACGGCTTCCGCGAAGAGGCGGCCGCGTGCTGCGTAGTCGGAGAACTGGTCCATCGATGCCGCCGCCGGTGCGAGCAGCACGACGTCACCTGACTCGGCGATGCCTGCCGCGGCAGCGACGGCGTTCGGCATCACCTGTCCAGTGTCAGCGGCATCGATCTCGAATACGGGCAACCCGGGGGCGTGTCGCAGGAATGCCGCCCGCAGGGCGTCCCGATCGACGCCGATGATGACGGCGCCCCGGAGCCGGGGCACGTGGGTGCTGACGAGGTGGTCGATGTCGACGCCCTTGAGCAGGCCGCCGACGAGCCAGACCACGGAGTCGAACGCGGCGAGCGACGCATCCGCTGCGTGCGGGTTCGTGGCCTTCGAGTCGTCGATCCAGCGGATGCCCGCTGCGTCTGCCACGATCTCGATGCGGTGTTCGTCGAGCTGGAAGGTCTCGAGCACGTCATGGATGATCGGTGCGTCGACGTCGAAGGACCGCGCGAGGGCACTCGCGGCGAGGATGTCGGCCACGAGGTGGGCGGCGCCGAGGCCGCGGGCGCGGAGCTCGGGCACGGTGGTCAGTTCGATCGCGGTGTCGAAGCGTTCCTCGAGGAAGGCGCGGTCGCAGAGGATGCCGTCGACGACGCCGAGGTCGCTCGGACCGGGGACGCCGAGGCCGAAGCCGATGGCGCGGGCGCCCTCGCGGACTTCGGCGTCCTCGACCATCGTGCGGGTGGCCTCGTCGTCCTTGTTGTAGACGCACGCGATCTTGGTGTTGGCGTAGACGGTGGCTTTTGCCTCGCGGTAGGCGGCAGCGGAGCCGTGCCAGTCGAGGTGGTCGTCCGCGATGTTCAGGCAGACGCTCGCCCACGGCACGAGGGCGCCCGGCCCGGTGCGTGGCAGGTGGTGCAGCTGGTAGCTCGAGAGTTCGACGACGAGCACGTCCCAGCCGAGCGGGTCGCGGACGGCGTCGAGGACGGGCACGCCGATGTTGCCGCAGGGGGCGACCCGGTGGCCTGCTGCGGCGAGGATCGTCGCGGTCAGCTGCACGGTCGTGGTCTTGCCGTTGGTGCCCGTGACGAGGATCCACTCTGCCGGGGCGCCGACCTTGTCGCGCAGGCGCCAGGCCAGTTCGATGTCGCCCCAGACGGGGATTCCGGCTGCAGCGGCCCAGAGCAGCAGCGGGTGGTCGGGGTGGAAGCCGGGGCTGACGACGAGGAGTTCCGGACGGTGGGCGGCGAGTTCAGCGGGGACTTCGCTCAGGTCGGCCTGGACGAGCCCGGCGCCGATCACGCCGAGGAGCCTGGCCCGGTCGTCCGGGGCGTTACCGGCGACGACGAGGACGTCCGCGCCGAGTTCGGCGAGGGTGTCCGCCGCGGCGAAGCCGGTCACGCCAAGGCCGAGGACGGCGACCCGGAGCCCGGTCCAGTCGGCGTGCCAGCTGATGAGGCCGTCGAGGCGGCGATGGCCAGAGTGAGTGTCGTATGGGTTGTTGCTCATCATCATGCGGTCAGCCATTCGAGGTAGAACGAGCCGACGCCCGCCGCGACGAGGAGTCCGCCGACGATCCAGAACCTGACGACGACGGTGACCTCTGCCCAGCCCTTGAGCTCGAAGTGGTGGTGGATCGGGCTCATCAGGAAGATCCGTTTGCCCCGGGTGACCTTGAAGTACGCCCTCTGGACGATCACGGAGCCGGCTTCGATCACGAACAGGCCGCCGAGGAGCACGAGCAGGAGCTCGGTGCGGCTGAGGATCGCGAGTGCGGCCAGCGCCCCGCCGATGGCGAGGGACCCGGTGTCGCCGAGGAAGATCTTGGCGGGTGAGGTGTTCCACCACAGGAAGCCGATCAGGCCGCCGACGATCGCTGCGGCGACGATGGCGAGGTCGAGGGGGTCGCGCACGTTGTAGGAACGGTAGAGGTCGCCGATATCCGCTCCCCCGTACCTGGCCTGGTTGGACTGCCAGAAGCCGATCACGATGTACGCCCCGATGGCGAGGATCGATGACCCGGTCGCGAGCCCGTCGAGGCCGTCCGTCACGTTCACTCCGTTGGAGGTCGCGGCGACGAGGAAGCAGATCCAGACGATGAACAGGGCGATCCCGACGATGGTCCCGAGCTTCATGAAGTCGAGGGGCAGGTCGCGCAACAGTGAGATCTTGGTGGATGCCGGGGTGAGGCCGTGCCTGTTCGGGAACTGCAGCGCGAGAACGGCGAAGACGCCGGCGACGAGCACCTGCCCGCTGATCTTCTGCCAGCCGCCGAGGCCGAGGCTGCGCTGGTTCCGGGTCTTGATGAAGTCGTCGAGGAATCCGACGAGCCCGAGTCCGACCATCATGAACAGCACGAGCAACGGGGACGCCGTGATCGGGGTGCCCGTGAGCCACATCGCAAGGAAGTAGCTGATCAGGGTGCCGAGGATGATGACGATGCCGCCCATGGTCGCGGTGCCGCGCTTGGCGTGGTGGCTCTTCGGGCCGTCATCGCGAATGAACTGTCCCCAGCCGAGCTTGTGGAAGAGCCGGATGAACAGCGGGGTCAGGGACAACGTGAAGACGAGCGACATCGCGCCGGACATCAGCAGGGCTCTCATGAGAAGAACTCCCCGAGGCGGTCGCCGAGGAACCTGAGGCCCGCGGAGTTCGACGACTTCACGAGCACCGTGTCACCGGGGCGGATGGTCGCGGTGAGGAGGGCGAAGGCGTCGTCCTGGTCGTCGACGAAGAGCGACTCCCCGTCCCAGGACCCCTCGTTGATCGTGCTGATGTGCATCCGGCGGGCGGCGGGTCCCACCACGACGAGCTGGGAGATGTTGAGTCGCACGGCGAGCAGTCCGATGCGGTCGTGCTCGTCCCCGGAGAATTCGCCGAGTTCGCTCATTTCGCCGAGGACGGCGACGGTGCGTTCTCCCGGCCGCCGGATCTGGGCGAGGGTCTTGAGGGCCGCCGTCATCGAATCGGGGCTCGCGTTGTACGCATCGTTGATGACCGTGACCCCGTCACGCCCGCCGAGCACCTGCATCCGCCAGCGTTCGGCCGTGACGACGGATTCGAGTGCCGCGACGATGTCGTCGATGCCGACCCCGAGCACCTCTGCGGTGGCCGCAGCGGCGAGGGCGTTCATCACGTGGTGCTCTCCGAGTACCTGGAAGGTCACCGGGCGGGTGTCGCCGCCCGCGAGGTGCAGGGTGAACGTCGTTCCGCTGCTCGAGACCTCGATCCCGGTCGCGTGCACGCCGGAGAAGTCCGTTCCGTCCGGTGCGCGCGAGGTGCCGGTGGCGTCCTGGCCGAACCAGACCACCCTGGCGCGGGTGTGTGCCCGCATTCCGGCGACGCGGGGGTCGTCGGCGTTCAGCACGGCGACATCCGTTGCGAGGAGGTCGGTGACCATTTCGGTCTTGGCGGCCAGGGTCGCTTCGATTCCGCCGAATTCGCCGGCGTGGGCGAGGCCGACCTTGAGGACGATCCCCACGTCCGGACGGACCATCCGGATCAGCCTGGCGATCTCGCCGATGCCGCTCGCGCCCATTTCGGCGACGAGGAACCGGGTGTCGAAGTCGACGGCGAGCATCGTGATCGGCGCGCCCACCTCGTTGTTGAAGGAGGCGCGGGCGGCGACGGTCGGGCCGACGCGTTCGAGGATGGCGCGCAGCAGGTTCTTGGTGGTCGTCTTGCCGTTGGACCCGGTCACGCCGATCACCCGGAGCCGACCCTCCGCGCGGACGCGGGCCACGACGAAGGTGGCGAGGTCGCCGAGGGCGACCACCGCGTCTGCGACGATGATCTGGGCGACGGGGAGGTCGAGCGCGCGCTCGACGATGAGGAGCGCGGCGCCGTTGTCGATTGCGGCAGGAGCGAAGAGGTGACCATCGGTGGTCTCCCCCGGCTTCGCGACGAAGATGCCGCCGGGGCGGATCTCACGCGAGTCGGTGTCGACGGCACCGGAGACGACGGTCGCCGGCGTCGTCGGCGAGCCGTCGGCGTTCAGGGCTCCGTCGAGGTGCAGGGCGCCGTTGACGGCGCCGGCGATCTCGGAGAGGGAGAGGGCGATCATCTACTGCCACCCCGCTTCGCGCAGCGCGAGCCGGGAATCGTCGCGGGCGGAATAGGGGATCTTGACGCCGTTCACTTCGTGATAGTTCTCGTGGCCGGGGCCCGCATAGAGGATCGAGTCGCCCTCGACCGCGAGGCCGAGCGCGGTGCGGAAGGCGGTGCGCGGGTCGGCGACCTCGTAGAGCTCCACGTCGGGGACGGCCTCTCGGGCGCCGGCGATCAGGGCGGCCCTGATCGAGGCCGGGTCCTCGTAGCGGGGGTGGAAGTCGGTGATGACGACGACGTCTGCGCCCCTGGCTGCGATGGCACCCATGGCCGCGCGCTTGGTGGTGTCGCGGTCGCCGTCGGCGCCGAAGACCATGAACAGTCGCCCCGGCGTGAAGGTGCGGATGGCCGCGAGGGTGTTGAGGAAGGCGTCCGGGCTGTGACCGTAGTCGATGTAGACGAGCGGTCCGCGGTCGCCGGAGATGCGCTCGGTGCGCCCCGGGATGTAGACGTCGATGCCGCCGTCGCGGGCGAGGGTGTGATTGATGGCATCGAGGTCGTAGCCGGATTCGACGAGCATCAGGATGGCCAGTGCGGCGTTCGCGGCCATGAACCAGCCGATCAGCGGAACACGGGTCTGCAGGCGGCGGCCCTCCGGCCCCTCGAGCAGGAACTCCGTGTAGAGGGCGTCCTCCGACACGATCGAGAGGTGCCAGTCGGCGTCGACCTCTGGATGGATGCTGAGGGTCGTCACCGGGATGCGGCACTCTGCGACGATCCGCTGGCCCCATTCGGAGTCCACGGTGATGACGCCGCGCCGGGACCGGTCGGGCTGGAAGAGTTCGAGTTTGGCCTGGAAGTACTCGTCGAGGCTGGCGTAGTCGTCGAGGTGGTCGTGGCTGAGGTTGGTGAACCCTGCGACATCGAAGACGAGCCCGTCGACGCGGTGCCTGCTGAGGGCCTGCGCGGAGACCTCGATCGCGACGGCGCGCACTTCGGCTTCGCGCATCCTGGCGAGGAGGGCATGCAGTTCGGTGGCCTCCGGGGTGGTGAGCGAGCTCACGACGGCGAGGTCGCCGATGCGGCGTTCCGCGGTCGAGGTGAGGCCTGTGACGACGCCGAGCTGGTTCAGGATGGCGACGAGGAGGTAGACGACGCTCGTCTTGCCATTCGTTCCGGTCACTGCGAAGAGCGTTGCCGGGTTCTCGTCGGTCCGGTAGATCCAGGCGGCGACCGCGCCGAGAGCGGCGCGCGCGTCCGGGGTGACGAGGATCGGCAGGCCGCTTCCGGCGGCGACGAGCGCACCGGCCTCATCGGTCAGGATGGCGACGGCTCCGGCCTCCCTGGCGTCGTCGGCGAAGCTCGCGCCGTGGAACGCTCGCCCGGGAACGCCGACGTACAGGTCGCCCGGCTGGACGGAACGGGAGGAGATACTCACGCCGGAGACTTCGAGACCCTCGATGTCGCCGCGCAGGAAAAGTTCGAATTCATCAACCATGCCCGACAACGACCGCGCAACCGGGTGCTGAGGACGGAGAGCCGATGGTGCCAACTCGGTCACGGGGCTCGCTTTCTTACCAGGTACCGGGAAGGGCAGGCGCTGGAGCGCCCGATGGAACTGCCCGGTACTTCTTCAGCACCTGGCTCATGACCTCCTGGAAGATCGGAGCGGGCGCTGCAGACGAATTCAGTTTAACAGGATCGGCGAGACTGACCGAAACGACGTACTCCGGATCGTCTGCGGGAGCGAACCCGGAAACCGACACAAGGTACCCGTGGGTGTACCCGCCGTGGCCGTCCGGCATCTGGGCCGTTCCGGTCTTCGAGGCGACCCGGTAGCCGGGAATGTTCCAGACCTTGGACAGCCAGGCCTTCTGGTACACCATCTCAAGCATGTCCGAGGTGTCGTGCGCGGCCGATGCCGAGACGACCTGGGTTCCCGCTGCTGCCGGCACATTCGTCATGGTGCCGTCCGCCTGGCGGCAGCCGGCGACGAGCTGGACGGGCAACCGGACGCCCTTGTTCGCAATGGTCTGGTAGATGCTCGCGATCTGGAGCGCCGTCGTGGTCAGGCCCTGGCCGAACATGGTGGCGTACTTGGTCTGGGGGTCCCATTCGTCGTAGGGATGCAGGATTCCGGAGTCTTCGGCGGGGAACCCCGCCTCCGTCGCAGTGCCGAGGCCGAACTTGGTCATGTAGTCATAGCGCTGCTTGTCGGTCAGCAGTTCGCCGAACTTGGACATGCCGGTGTTCGAGGATTCGATCAGCACGCCGGTGAGGGTGAGGTGCAGGTCGGCGTGACCGGAACTGTCGTTGATGTTCGCGCCGTTGCCCGGCAGGTATCGATAGGGCGCGACGACCTGGGTATTCACCGTGGCCTTGCCCGCATCGAGCACGGATGCCGCGGTGAGCGCCTTGAAGGTCGACCCCGGTTCGAAGGAGGCCGTGAAAGCGCGCGAGCCGCGGTCATCGGGGTTGGTCGTTCCGTTGACGTTGTTCGGGTCGACACTGGGATAGTCGGCGACCGCGACGAGCTTCCCGGTCTTGACCTCCTGCACCACGACCGTTCCCCACGCCGCGCCGGTGGCCTGGGCCTGCTTAGCCAGGGCCTGCTGGACGAACCACTGCAGGTCGGAGTCGATCGTCGTCACGACATCTCCGCCATCGACGGCCGCCTTCTCCGTGACGGTGCTCTGCGGCAGCCGGACGCCGTCTGCGCCCTTCTCGTAGGTCTCCGTTCCGTCGGTGCTCGCGAGGCAAGAGTCCTGGCCGATTTCAAGGCCGGCCTGGGCTTCACCCTCTGACGACACGAATCCGACGAGGTTGCCTGCGACCGCACCGTCCGGGTACACCCGGCCGGGCTTCTTCTCGAAGTAGATCCACGGGATCTCGAGCGCGTCGACCGCCCGGAACACCGAGACATCCACTGCCTTGGTCACCATGGCGTAATCCGACGCGGGATTGGCGGCGAGCGACGAAGAGATGATCGCGAGGATCGCGTCTCCGGTCTGACCGGTGATGGCGCCGACCTCCGCAGCGGCCTGGGCGACGGTGACCGTCTGGTCTCCCGCCGCCGTTGTGCGGGTGAACTCGACGGCATTGCGGGGAGACAGCGTGATGTTGTAGCGCATCACCGTCCCGGCGAGTACGACGCCGTTGGCGTCGACGATGTCACCGCGTGAGCCGTAGATGGGCTGCTCGACCGATCGGTTGCCGAGTGAATCGGCGCTGAGGGTGTCGGCACGGACGACCTGGATGTCGACGAGCCTGACCACGAAGAGTGCGACGATCGCGAAGAGGAGAACGACCGTGATCGCGATGCGGCGCTTGCCGCTGCGCGTCGACCTGGCACTGACACCCACAGTTTCGGTTCCTTACTGCGGACGGGGCCGCGGTTGTGGCACCCCGGCTCGTGCGGGAATGCGTTCTAGCGAGTCGTGGGCGTCGGGAGTCCGGCGCCAGGGGCTGGCACGGCGGCGGTTGAGGTTGTCGGGGCGGTCGTGGTGGCTGGTGACGTCGCGGCGCCGGCGACGCTCGCGCCCTGCCCGGTGGCCTGGGCTGGCTGTGTCACCAAAGGTACGCCGGTGAGCAGCGCGTTCGGCACGAGACTCGCCGCACCGGCCTGACTGCCCGTTGCGGAACTCGGGGCGCCGAGCACTGCGGAGTCGGAGAGGCGCAGGTAGACCGGGTTGGAGTTGCTGATCATGCCGATGGCCTCGGCGTTGGCCGCGAGGCTCTGCGGGGAGGAGACCCGGACGAGGTCCTCCGTGACGCTGTCGGCGGTGCGGCTGAGTTCCGTCTGGCTGGCCTGCAGGCGGGACACCTCGTACGCGCCCTGCGAGATTCCGACGCTCAGCAGGAGCTGCGCGACAATGATCACCGCGACCCCGGCGACGGCGGACAGGGCGAAGGCGATCTTGGGTCGTGCCCGGCGCTGGCTGCGCGTTGCGACGATCTCGATGTGGCGAAGCCGCGAGCCTGGCTGGCCTGCCGGAGCGTCCAGCGGTTTCTGGTCGGGGGTGTCGTGCCGGGGGGCACTTTCCCAGTTCGGTCGCAGCACGCGTGCGAGATTGTCGCTCATCCGGCTCTCCTCAGTCGCTCGGCGGCGCGAAGTCTGACCGACGTCGCACGGGGGTTTCTCGCCTTTTCTTCTTCCGAGGCGAGTTCGGCGCCCCGGATCAACTGTGTGAACAGTGGCTTGTGTTCCGGCAGCTCGATGGGCAGGCCGGCGGGGGCGCTCGAGGTGGATGCCCGGGCGAGCGCCTTCTTGACGATCCGGTCCTCGAGCGACTGGTAGGCCTCCACGACGATCCGGCCGTGCACGGCGACGGCGTCGAGGGCGGCGGGGATCGCGCGTTCGAGAACGGAGAGTTCCTGGTTGACCTCGATGCGCAGGGCCTGGAAGACCCGCTTCGCCGGGTGTCCGGTGCGCTGGACGACGACGGGGGTGACCTTCGTGAGGATCGCGACGAGCTCGGCAGAGCGGACGAGAGGGGCGGTGGACCGAGCCTCGACGATGGCCTTGGCGTAGCGTGCCGCGAGTTTCTCTTCGCCGTACTCGTGGAAGATCCGGCGCAGTTCGGACTCGCTGTACGTCGCGAGGATGTGCTCCGCCGTCAGGTCGCTCGTGTTGTCCATCCGCATGTCGAGCGGAGCGTCCTTGGAGTACGAGAAGCCGCGTTCGACCCGGTCGAGCTGGAGCGAGGAGACTCCGAGGTCGAAGAACACGCCCTGGACCTCTTCGATGCCGAGGGAGTCGAGGGCGTCCTGGATGCCGTCGTAGACGGTGTGCACGAGGTGGATCCGGTCGCGGAACGGCTTGAGGCGCTCCTCGGCGATCGAGAGCGCCTCGAGGTCACGGTCGAGGCCGACGAGGGTGAGTCCTGGGAAGCGGGTCAGGAAGGCCTCGGAGTGCCCGGCCATGCCGAGGGTCGCGTCGACGAGCACGGCGCCGGGCTGGTTCAGGGCCGGCGCGAGGAGCTCGACACAGCGTTCGAGCAGTACGGGGGTATGGATTTCGTCGATGTTCATGGTCCCGGGGAGTAGTTCCTGGATCCTGATCCCCATCCGGCAGTCCTGGCACCGGGGAAGTGTGTCAGGGCGTACGGCTGGGAGTCAGGCGCCAGGTTCTAGAAGAGTCCCGGAATCACCTCCTCCGTGGTGTTGGCGAACGAGGTTTCCTGTTCGGCGAGGTACAGGTCCCAGGCCTCGGTGTCCCAGATCTCGACACGGTCGCCCGCACCGATCACCGTGAGTTCGCGGTCGAGGCCGGCATAGCTGCGGAGGTTGGCGGGGATGGTGACGCGGTTCTGGCTGTCGGGAGTTTCCGCACTGGCTCCGGAGGTGAAGACCCGGAGGAAGTCACGGCCCTGCTTGCTCGTGATCGGGGCCTGCTTGATCTTTTCGTGCAGTTCCTCGAACGCCCGGGTCGTGAAGACGTAGAGGCAGTGCTCCTGGCCGCGGGTCATCACGATGCCGGTGGACAACTGCTCACGGAACTTCGCGGGGAGGATGACGCGTCCCTTGTCGTCGAGCTTGGGGGCATAGGTCCCGAGGAACATTCATCACCCCTTCTCTTCCGGCCAAGTTCAGGTGTTACTCCACTTTACTCCACTTTGGACCACGAAAACGGGAAATGCCACGATCAACGAGTAAATTTCTAGAAAAATACCAGATGAACAGGCTAAGCCAAGGGTGGAGGGAAATCCAAGGGCGAGCGGGGTCGAGAGTCGATTTTGGGCACAAAAAAAGGGCCGATCTGTGATCGGCCCTGCTTTTGTGACGTTTCGGTCGTGCTGTGGAGGATGGGAGCCGAAGGGCTAGTTGCCGTCCTGGCGTCGATCCCAACGGTCATTGAGACGGTCCATGAACCCGCGGCCGGACTTGCCGGAACCCGACGGGCGTGACCCGCTCGTCCCGGACGGTGACGTGCCGGAGGATGAGAAGCCGGAGGACGACAGCCTGCGGGCGGCCTTGCCCGGTGACGTGGCGAGCAATACCCCTGCGAACATGACGACGAAGCCGAGGATTCCGAGCCACAGCTGCTGCACTGCGACTCCGGCGATCAGTCCCCCGATACCGGCGACGACCGCGAGAACGCCGAGGGCGATCGAGCGGTAGTTCGGGCGAAGCGATGAACCGCCAACGGTCGCGACGAAGTCGGAGTCGTTGTGGTAGAGCCCGCGCTCCATCTCTTCAAGGAGTCGCTGCTCTTGTTCCGAAAGCGGCATCTTATTCCTCCTCTGTAGGATCACCGGTGAATCCCAATTCTAGCCCCGCCGCGATAGCTAGGCTAGGCGGGTGGCTGAAAGCAATCAACTGGTCGATCTGGTTCAAACTCGCATCGACGAATTCCTGAAAACCCGTCAACTAATTGTGACTACTGTCAGCCCGGATCTTAGCGCGCTGGTGAACTTCTCACGGCAGTTTCTCAGCGGTGGTAAGCGCTTCCGGGCCCAGTTCTGCCACCAGGGCTGGCAGAGCGTCCCCGGTTCGGACGCGCTCGATTCCGCGCCGGTCATCGCGGCGGCCGCCGCCCTCGAAATCTTCCATGCCGCCGCCCTCGTCCACGACGACATCATCGACAATTCGGACACCCGCAGGGGTTCGGCGTCCGCCCATAAACTCTTCGAATCCCTGCATGCCACGGGCGGCTGGGCCGGCGCTCCTGTCGAGTTCGGCCGGGCCTCCGCCATCCTTCTCGGGGACCTGCTCCTCGGGTGGAGCGACGAGCTCCTCGACGAGGGCCTCCAGGCCTCCGCAGATCCTGTGGCGGCCAGGCTCGGTCGCCACGAATTCAACCAGATGCGCACGGAGGTGACAGCCGGTCAGTACCTCGACATCCTCGAGGAAAGGGCCTGGCTCGTGCAGCAGGAGGAGGAGTTGCTCGAACGCGCCATGCGGGTCATCGTCTTCAAGTCCGCGAAGTACAGCGTCCAGGCTCCCCTCGTCATCGGGGCGGCACTCGCGGGCGCCGACACGGCCCACCTCGACGCGTTGCGCGCCTTCGGGCTTCCGCTCGGCATCGCATACCAGCTCCGGGACGACCTTCTCGGAGTGTTCGGCGACGCGGCCGTGACGGGCAAACCGAGCGGTGACGACCTGCGGGAGGGCAAGCGCACCGTGCTCATCGCACTCGCCAGGCGCGCGCTCGAACCGGCCGCGCGGGAGTACCTCGACGGACTCCTCGGAGACCCGGGGCTCGACGCGGCCCAGATCCTGTCGCTGCAGGAACTCATCAGGGCCAGCGGAGCCGTCGAGAGCGTCGAGACGCTCATCACGGACCAGGTCGCGGATGCGCGCGGCGCGCTCCACGCCTCTCCGATCGCCCCCGACATGCGGGACCAGCTCGAGAGGCTCGCCGAAACCGTGACGCGCCGGTCGTTCTGAGACCGGGGCGACCCGGGAGCGGGGCGAGCCGAGGGGTTCGCCCTGTGAAGGGGCTCGCCGTGTGAAGGGGCTCGCCGTGTGAAGGGGCTCGCCGTGTGAAGGGGCTCGCCGTGTGAACTGGGCCCGGGGTCGAACCTGTGGCTAGGCGAGCGCCTGGGCGACGCGGCGGACCTCGGCCTTACGACCGGCGAGAAGTGCCTGGATCGGCGGGACACCGAGGCTGTCGTCGACCTCGAGCAGCCACTGCATGGCCTGCTCGTCGGTGAAGCCGTCATCGGCGAGCACGATCAGGGTGCCGCGGAGTTCAGGGAGCGGGGAACCGTCCTTGACGAATGCGGCCGGCACCGAGATCACACCGTTCCGGCGGATCGCGAGGAGCTGCTTGTCATCGATGAGTTGGCGAACCCGGCTTTGACTGGTCCCGAGCAGGGAAACGAGGTCGGGGATGGTCAGCCAGGGTTGATCTGAAAACGAATCGGTCACCCTCCAAGCCTCCCATGATTCCCGGGCCACTTCAAACACCGAATGCCCCGGTGCGCGCTCCGTGCGGCCCGGATGGGGGTCATACCGATTGACTCCGGCAGTCATGTGTGAAAACGTTGAAGGTCGTGGACAAGTTAACGCTCGTGGACACGGTGAAGGTTGTAGCCAGTCTCAAGCTCGGGCGGCGGTTTTCGGCTCGACAGCATCTGAGTGTCAGACCAATCTGAATGGAGCGTCATGTCAGCACAGTCCAACAGGATCGTTCGACCGCCGGCCAGTGGCGAGCTCGTCCCCGCCAGGCCCCGCAAGTCCTCGGCCATCCGTTCCCGCGCGCTCGGCATGTTCGCGGCCCTGCCGCTCGCCGTGGCGTGCACGGTCGCCATCGGTCTCAATCTTGCGTCGCCCGCCGAGGCAGCCTCCCTGAGCCGGAAGCCGCTCAAGAACCCGGCGCAGCTGCCGGCATCCGCTGGGACCAGCGCCCCTGCGCAACGCGTGCAGGCCGAGGCTGCACCGAACCAGTACACGGTCGTCGCCGGCGACACCGTGAGCGGCATCGCGAGCAGGTTCGGGCTCTCGACCGCTGCCGTCCTCGCGAGCAACGGGCTGAGCTGGTCGACGAAGATCTTCCCCGGCCAGCAACTCACCCTCGCCGAGGGTGCCGCCCCGGCAGCGGCCCCTGCCCCCACGCCGGTTGCCAGTGAACTCACGCGCTACACGATCGTGACGGGCGACACCATCAGCGGGATAGCGGCCGCGCACGGCATCGCGGTCGCTATCC
>NZ_JASJXJ010000077.1:0-17579 GCF_035018685.1 Cryobacterium sp. RTC2.1 | reverse complement strand
TGACGGGCGTACTGGGAGACGCACCGCCATGCGGCCGATCGGGCGAAGCGGGCGACTCCGGGAGGTTGGTCATGCCCCCACGTTACGACCCACCACCGACATTCTCTGAGCATGGCTCAGGTCTGTGGAAACTCTCGGTGATCAGGAATCTGATGGGGAGCCGCTGCGTCAGGCCTGACGGGGAGACTCCGCCATGAACTCGGCGAGTGTCGCCTCGATCGTGGCGAACGACCAGCGGTAGGCGGCCTCCCCGTCGCGCACGGCGAGCGCGTGCGCGAGCTCGTGGTGGCGGTGCGCCGACGGCGGCGTGTACGAGGTGATCGTGAACCGTTTCTCCTCTTCGCGGGTACGGAGCAGTGCGGCAACGGTGCTCGCGAAGTGCCCCATCACGGCATTTCCGGAGCCGCGCAGGATCAGGGTGTGGAAGTCGATGTCGGCCTCGAGGAAGCCGCGACCGTCACCGTCGCGGTCGGCGATGACCATTGCGTTCGCGGCCGCCTTGACCCCCGCGAGTTGCTCGTCCGTCATGGCATGCGCACTCAGCCGTGCGGCAACGGGCTCGATTCCGAGGCGCATTTCAAGCATCTCGCGCATCTGGGTGAAGTATTCGGGACCGCGGCCACGCCAGACGATGATCTGCGGGTTCATCAGTTCCCAGGAGGTTCGGGCCAGTACCTGGGTTCCGACACGCTGCCGCGGCTCGATCATTCCCAGTGACTGCAGTACCCGCATCGCCTCACGCAGGACCGACCGGGAGACCGCGAAGGTCTCACTGAGTTCGTCGAGGTTCAGGATGTCGCCGGGTGCGTAGCGCGCATCCACGATCGACTGGCCGACGGCATTCACCACCCGTGCGTGCAGGCCGCCCACACGCAGGGAATCCGTGACGGTGCCGCTCTGCATCTGCACTTCTTTCCATTGGCGTAGCCGGGAGGCCTCGGGGGCCCCACCGAGATCGTACCCACCACGCGGGCGTCGACGCGATTCGGGGGGTGGCGCGCGCGCACATCCTGTGCAACACTCAATTATCTGATTTATCAGACTATTGCTAATTTTTTGACGATGGGGTCGCAGGGACGCGGCCTCGGAATGGAATCTGAGATGAATCTCGCCCTTGCGGTTCAGACGGCCACACAGTCGGCGGTCCAGTTGGTCGTACACGCGGCCGACCCGATCAAACCGGCCAGCGGTGACGCCCAGCTGATCATCGCGGCCGTCGTCGGCATCGCCGTCATCATCACCCTCATCACCTGGTTGCGCGTGCACCCGTTCCTCGCCCTCGCGATCGGCGCCGTCGGCGTCGGCGTCGGCGCGGGACTCGCCCCGAGCGCCGCCGTGACGAGCTTCAGCACCGGCTTCGGCGGGACGATGGCGAGCGTCGGCATCCTCGTCGGCTTCGGCGCCATGTTCGGAAAGCTGCTCGCCGACTCCGGCGGAGCCGACCGGATCGTCGACTCCCTCGTGAGCCGGTCGACGACTCGCACCCTGCCCTGGGTGATGGCGCTCATCGGCGGCCTGATCGGCCTGCCGATGTTCTTCGAGGTCGGCCTCGTGCTGCTGATCCCCGTGATCATCCTCGTCGCCCGCCGCAGCGGCCTCTCCCTGATCCGTATCGCGATCCCGGCCCTCGCAGGCCTCTCGGTCATGCACGGCCTCGTGCCGCCGCACCCCGGGCCCCTCGTCGCCGTGACGACCCTGGGTGCCAACCTCGGCCTGACCCTCGCGATCGGCGTGCTCATCGCCATCCCGACCGTCATCATCGCCGGCCCGGTCTTCAGCAAGTTCGCGGCCCGCTGGGTCGACGTGCCCGTACCCGCACTGTTCCTCACCACAGCCGACACCGGTGAAGTGACCCACACCAAGCGCCCGAGCTTCTTCGTGACCCTGTGCGGCATCCTGTTGCCCGTCGTGCTGATGCTCGCCCGCTCGATCGCCGATGCCCTCGCGCCCGGGTCGACCGCGCCGCTGAACGCCGCGCTCGACTTCCTCGGCACCCCGATGATCGCCCTTGGCCTCGCCGTGATCTACGCGATGATCTTCTTCGCCCGTGGCGGCGGCATGACCCGTGCAGCAGTCTCCACATCGCTCTCGAACTCCCTGCCCCCGATCGCCGGCATCCTGCTCATCGTCGGCGCGGGCGGCGGCTTCAAGCAGGTCCTGATCGACACCGGGATCGGAACCGTCATCGCGAACGCCGTCGCAGGCAGCAGCGTCTCGATTCTTCTCCTGGCCTGGTTCGTCGCCGCGCTCATCCGCGTCGCTACGGGTTCTGCCACGGTTGCAACCGTGACCGCAGCCGGCATCCTCGCCCCGGTCGCGGCGACCCTCGGCGCAACGGATGTCTCGCTGATGGTTCTCGCCATCGGCGCCGGTTCACTGTTCCTCTCGCACGTCAACGACGCCGGATTCTGGCTCGTGAAGGAATACCTCGGCACCACCGTCGGGCAGACCCTGAAGACCTGGACGATCATGGAGTGCCTCATCTCCGTGACGGGCCTCGCCGGCGTGCTCCTCCTGAACATCGTGATCTAGCATGAGCGACACCGAACAGCTCTTCGAGAACCAGCAGCCCGTTCTTGTCATCATGGGCGTCTCCGGCTCCGGAAAGTCCACGGTCGCCGGGCTCCTCGCCGGCCAGCTCGGCTGGGACCTGGAGGAGGGCGACGACCTGCACCCGCAGGAGAACATCGACAAGATGTCGGCGGGGCATCCGCTCGACGACGACGACCGGGCGCCCTGGCTCGAGACGATCTCCTCCTGGATCATCGAGCACACCATGGCCGGCGTGCCCGGGATCATCACGTGCTCCGCGCTCAAGCGCAAGTACCGCGACGTGCTTCGCGAGCACAACGTGATCTTCGTGCACCTGACCCTGCCGACGGAGCTGATCCTGCGACGCCTCGCCACCCGGCAGGACCACTACATGCCGGTGTCGCTTCTCGACTCCCAGGTCGCGACCCTCGAGGCGCCCGGCGACGACGAACGCGCCATCACGATCGATGCGGGGCGTGCACCCGCCGCGGAAGCCGCGGAGATCGTGCGACGCCTCGGCCTGACCCCGCGTCCCGGATCGTCGAGCCTCGGAGCTCCCGCCCCCGGACAGTCGTCCGTGCACCCGGTCGCCGCGGTGGCCCAGAAGGCCAGGCCCTAACGGGCTTGCGCCGACCGCGCTACGTCTCCACGCAAACGACCCCCGCTCAGCCGGGGGTCGTTTGTGCGTGCGGGCCACGTTTGTCAGGTTATTCACCCCGGATTCCGGTACGGTATGCGTGTGTCGCTTCGGACGGAGCGATTCATCGCATCCGCTTCGACCGGATGCCGGCAGTGGGAGACGAGATGAGGCTGGCAGGCTTCTCCGCCTCGTTGCACCCTCACGGTGCTCCCCGCACCGCTGGTCTCCGTACCGCGATCCTCGCGGCCCTCGCCCTCATCGCGGTCCTCGCCTGCGTGCTCTTCGCCCACGCCGGCGCCGACGGCCAGGACGTGAACGTGCCCGCAGCGGTCAGCCCGATGGCGATGTCCACCTCCGCGACCACCTCCGGGTCGGCATCCAGCGCCTTCTCCGGCACCGTCGTCTCCGGGACCGTCCTCTCCGGCACACTCGCGCAGGCCGTCGCGCTCTCCGCTTCCGTCGCCGTGACCGCAACGGCGGCGGCGACCGGGATGGCCCGCACGATCGCGGCATCCGTCGGCCAGCGCGTGCTGTGCTTCGAGGGCAACTCCCTCGGCGGCGGCGCCATGGCCGCGATGTCCTGTTCTGTACTCCTCATCCTCGGCAGCCTCCTGCTGATCGCGGGCGGCCCGTCGGCCCTCGGACTCCTGTTCGCGGCCGGCGGTTTCGTGGTCGGCACCTTCCGCACCATCGCGCTGCACCTGCACCGCCCGAGCCTCACGCTGCTTTCCGTCAGCCGCATTTAGGTCGAATCCCGCTCCCGCGCTTCTCCGGCCCTCCCGCCGAACGGATGCGTTCCCCTGCCGTTTTCACCGGCACCCGCGGATTTCGACCCTGTGACCTGAATGGACTACTGAACATGTGCACATCTTCCTGCCCGACGATCCTGGACCGGACGGGGACGGCGTCGTGAAACGCGCCGGACTCTTCGGCAGGGGCGCGGCCCCTGCCGCTCCGACCGCTCCGACCGGTTCCGCTGCGGCGGGCCGCCTCGCCGACTTCGGCTACCTCGGGTCCCGAGAGGTCTACCTCGACGCCGCCTGCCAGAGCCTGCGCCCGCAGCCGGTGATCGACGCCGTGAACGAGTACTACACGAGCTACAACGCCTGCGGCGGCCGGGTCAAGTACGCGTGGGGCAAGCGGGTCGACGAGGAGGTCGCGGCAACGCGGACCGCCGTACTCGCCAGGCTCGGCCTCTCGGCGCGCAGCCATGCGGTCTCGTTCACCCTCAACACGACCTACGGCATCAACCTGCTGCTGCAGCAGCTCCCCCAGGGCCGTTTCGGCCGGGTCGTGACGAGCCACGCTGAACACAACTCGGTCTTCCTGCCGACGATGACCGTCGCGAAACGCCTCGGCCTGCCGAGGCTCGTGCTCGACAGGGCCCCAGACGGCGCCCTCGTCTACGACCCCGCGCAGCTCGAACGCGCCGTCGTCGTCGTGAACGCCGCCTCGAACATCGACGGCAGCACCCTGACGAACCTCGCGGACCTCGTCCGCGACACCCACGCCCGCGGCGGCATCGTCATCCTCGACGCCGCCCAGGCCATGGCCCACGAGCACACGCTGCTCCGAGGGACCGATGCCGACGCCATCTGCTTCTCGGCGCACAAGATGTACGGGGCGAGCCTCGGCGTCGTCGTGACCCGGATCGAGCTGCTGCGCTCCCTCGAGATCAGTTTCGTCGGCGGCGGCATGGTGACGGATGTCCGCGCAGACTCCTTCGACCTCGTCACGGACGACCCCGGCGCACTCCTCGAACCCGGCCTGCAGGCCTGGGGCGAGATCATCGCGCTCGGCCGCGCGCTCGACTGGCTCGGACACGTCCGCCCAGGCGGCCTGGCACCGCACGAACACATCGCGAGCCTCTCCGGCCGCCTGTTCGACGGCCTCAGCGCGATCCCCGGCCTCGTCGTGCTCAATCACGCCGCGAGCCCGGTCATCAGCGGCTACGCCCCGAAGCAGGATTCGCACCGACTCGCGGTGTTCCTCTCCCAGCAGCAGATCATGGTGCGCAGCGGCTACTTCTGCGCCCACCACGAGCTCAAGGAACGGCTCGGGCTTCCCCCGCTCCTGCGCTTCTCCCTCGGACTCCACTCCACTTCGGCGGACATCGACCGCGCACACGACGCCCTCGCCCGCCTCCTGAAAGGCCTTTCCTAAGTGTTCTGCATCGCAGCATTCATCGTTCTCCTGTTCATGGCGGCCATCTCGGCCCGTTATCGCAAGTACCTCGCGAAGGCGTGGAACTGTACGTTCCGCCGAATCACCTTCCGCCCGTGTGACACCACCTTCAAGCAGGACATGAAGGACCACATGCTCGCCCCGATCGCCGCGCGCAGGCCCGGCCTGGTCAAGCCCGCGAGCATCGGCCTCGAGGTCGTCGCCGTCCTGATCATCCTGACGACCATCTGGAGCGGGTACGAGGTCGTCAAGAGCGGCGTCAACCTCTACGTCTACGGAACCTGCAACAAGCAGGACTCAGCGTCGTGCCGCCTCGGCGCCGAGGCATGCTCCATTCCGGACCAGACCCCGGGCTTCGGCGATTCCCTCGCCGCGTGGGACGTGGTCGGCGCCTTCGGCAACGAATTCGCGAGCCTCGGCGAGACCTTCTCCGCCATCCCGAGCCGGATGCAGAACTGGGACGCCACGGCCTACCTGCCCGCGGACGCGACCTACCTGAACCCCTACGACGCGAGCAAGAAGACCGCGCTCGAGGTCATCGACCCCGGCTGCACATACTGCCTGCAGCTCTTCAACAACATCGAGAAGGCCGGATTCGGCGAGAAGCAGAACCTCAGCTACATCGCATACCCGATCCAGTCGGCGACCGGCTACAAGTTCAAGAACTCCCTCCTCGTCACCGAGCAGCTCGAGGCCCTGCGCCTGAACCCGCTCGAGGGCGCCACGACCCCGGTCGACTGGGAGATCCTGAAGCGCATCTACACCGAGAAGAACGACGCCGGGGTCTCCTGGCAGGTCTCGATCAACAGCATGGAGTCCGCGGACGCGAGTGCGCTTCTCCAGGGCTGGGAGCTCGAGTTCGGGCTCAGCCAGGCACAGGCCGACCACGTCGACCAGGTCGCGGCATCCGACCAGGTCACGCAGGTCATCGCGGCCAACAAGAAGACGGTCGAGGAGAGCATCCACACCGTGAAGATCCCGACGATCATCTTCGACGGCCGTCGCCACGACGGCCTCGTCTCCGTCGGCGACCTGGGCTAGCCCGTACGTGCGCTGAGGTGTCGCATCTCGACGTTAGATCCCAACGCGAACATCGATATGCGACACCTCACGGGGCTGAGAGCGGATGCCGGTGCTAGGGCTTCCAGACCATCAGCACGACGACCGCCACGAGCAGCAGGCTTGCGACACCGGAGCCTGCGGCGATCCGCGGGTAGCCGGCGGCCTTGGCGCCTGCGGCATCCGTCGCGAGCGACTCTGCTGCGGCCTTGAGCGCCGGCACGACGAGGAACAGGTTGATCGCGAGCGCGATCACGTAGAGCACGAGGGACAGCCACACCCAGGTCGATCCGAAGGTCCAGGCGTCGTCGGCCTCCTTGAGGCCGAGCGCCCCGAAACCGAAGAACGCGACCACGATCGAAAGCAACGTGAAGATATTGACCGACTTCGCGAGGGTCGCGACGGGACCCGCCTGCCCTGCCCGGATGGAGCGCATGGCGGTCATCGGGAGGATGGCCATCGGTCCGACGATGAAGACGGCGGCGACGATGTGCAGGACGTTGATCAGAATATGCATGCCTACAGGCTAGAGCCGTTCGGGTCAGGACGAGTGCACAACGCCGGGGTGGTCGGCGGGGAGGCCGTGGCGCTTGCCGGCGTGCAGCATCCGCAGGTTCTTCGTCTGCCAATCGCGCACGGCCTGGTGCTGCGGCTCGAGCGCGCGCAGCTCGGCGCAGGCCGTGACCTGGCGGCCGCAGGAGCAGAGCCGCGGCGTCGCCTCGTCGGCGTGGTGCAGCGTTCCGAGGCGCCAGAGCACGGCCATCGCCCAGTCGATCTGGTGCTGGGCGAGCTCGGCCCTCCGATCGGCGCGCTTGACGAGGTCGGTCTCGAGGATGCCGCGGAGTTCCGTGCCCGGCGCATGCTCGAAATCACGCGCCGCGATCCGGCGGAGGTCGTCGACCTGGCCGGTCAGCCGGGCGATGGCGGCGTCCTTCTCGGTGTCACTCGCCTGCGCCTTCTCGGCGAACCGCCGGTGCTTGTCCTGCTGCTCGGCGAACTGGCCGAGCCAGAGCTCGATGTGCTCGGCGTCGCGCCGCTCTGCCTTCTCGGCGCCGAGGTGGTGCAGGCACAGCGCGCAGACCACCTGGTCGCTCGCCGAACCGAAGGTGAAGGGCTGCAGCGACCGGCAGCAGAAGCACTGGGCGAGCACGGGAACGTACAGGGGATACGAGTGGGTCACGAGAGGATGTCCTTGGTCACGAATCGGCCGTAGGCGAGTGCCCCGAACACGAGGATATAGCCGCCCTGAAGCAGCGCATTGGCCCCGAACGACGTCCAGTCGATCGGCTGCCGCAACAGGTCGGCGAAGTCGAGCCAGTAGTGGCTGAACAGCCACGGATGCAGCCAGTCCAGTTGCGGGAGCGCGTCGAGCACCTGGGCGGTCACCGAGAGCACGATCGTCGCGGCCATGGCCCCGACGGGCACCTCGGTCAGGGTAGAGATGAACAGCCCGATCGCCGAAAGGCCGAGCAGGGACACCGTGACGTATGCCGCGATGAGGAGCGAACGAAGCACGGACTCGCCGACCCCGATGGTGTCACCGGAGAGCAGGGTGACCGGGCCGACCGGGAACAGGGCCGCGCCGATCAGGGCGCCGGAGACCGCGACGGTCAGTGTCGCGGCGACGCAGAAGGCCGCGGCGCCCGCGTACTTGACCAGCAGCAGGCGCACCCGCCCGGCCGGGGCCACGAGCAGGTAGCGCAGGGTGCCGAGGTTCGCCTCGCCCGCCACGGTGTCGCCGGCGACGACCCCGACGGTCAGCGGCAGGAAAAGCGGGATCGACACGATCAGGGCGGTGATCGCGACGAAGAGACCGTTCTGGGTGATCCGGTCGAGGAAGGCCGGGCCGCGTCCCGGCGTGACAGGGCTGCTGGTCAGCCGCACGGCGATGGCGATGAGCACCGGGATCGCGGCGAGCGCAGCGAGCATCGCCCAGGTGCGGCGGCGGCGGAAGAGCACGGTGAGTTCGGAGCCGAGGAGCGCGGCACCGGATGCCCCGCGCGGCCTGGCGACGGCGGTCGCGATCGCCGCGTGCCCTGTCGGCTCCGGCACCGATGCGGCCGGCCCTCTCGAGTCTGGCCCGGTCACGGCCGGCCCGGTCACTGCCGGTTCCCTGGGATCACTGGGCGACATCGAAGCCCTCCCCGGTGAGTGCGACAAAACGTTCTTCGAGGCTTGCGGCCGCGACGGTGAAGCCGCGCACGCGCACTCCGGCGGCGACGAGGGCAGCGACGATGTCTTCCGGCGCCGGTGCGGCAGCGGTCAGGGCGGCGCTCAGGTGACCGGGAGCTCCCGCAGCCGATACGAGCGTCACGGGAGTGAGCCCCAGCCGTTCGAGCACCTGCCTGGCCGCCACGGGGTCCGGCGTGTCGAGGCGCGCGTGGGCCTCGCCGGCGCCGCGGAGCTCGTCGAGGGTGCCCTGGGCCACGAGGGTGCCCGCGCGCATCACGGCGACGTGGCTGCACATCTGCTCGACCTCGGCGAGCAGATGGCTCGACACGAAAACGGTCGTGCCCTCCGCGGCGAGCGAGCGCACGAGGCTGCGCACCTCGCGGGTGCCCTGGGGGTCGAGCCCGTTGGTGGGTTCGTCGAGCACGAGCAGCTCGCGCGGCATCAGGAGCGCGTTGGCGATGCCGAGCCGCTGCTTCATGCCGAGCGAGTACGCGTGCACCTTCTTGCCTGACGCATGGGTCAGGCCGACGCGCTCGAGGGCGTGCTGCACCCGTGCGGCGCGGGTGGCCGCTGACGCGCCCGGATCCGCGGTATCGAGCCGACGCAGGTTGGCGGTGCCGGAGAGGAACGGATAGAACGCGGGCCCCTCGACGAGGGCGCCGACGCGCGGGAGCACCGAGCGCAGCGACCCGGGCATCGACCGGCCGAGCAGGCTGATCTCCCCGCTCGTCGCGCTCGCGAGGCCGAGGAGCATGCGGATGGTCGTCGTCTTGCCAGAGCCGTTGGGTCCGAGGAAGCCGAAGACGGAGCCCGTGGGCACGGCGAGGTCGATGCCGGCGACGGCGGCCTGGCGGCCGAACTGTTTGGTGAGACCGTGGGTTTCGATGGCCAGTTCGACGGATGCGATGGCGGGGCTCACCCTCCCACGGCGGCGGCCTGGAGACGCTCACTCGGAACGGCGCCGGCGAAGACCCGCCCGTCATCGGTGAGCAGCACGCTCACGAGGGCGGTCGAGATCACGCGCCCGCCGGTCA
This sequence comes from Cryobacterium sp. RTC2.1, assembly GCF_035018685.1. Lineage (NCBI taxonomy): Bacteria > Bacillati > Actinomycetota > Actinomycetes > Micrococcales > Microbacteriaceae > Cryobacterium > Cryobacterium sp. RTC2.1. The sequence continues at coordinate 7,958 of NZ_JASJXJ010000077.1, read as the reverse complement.
CGGCGGTCGTCAGCTGGGCGAGGAGCGGCGAGGAGGACAGTTCGACGGGAACGGATCCGGCCGGGAGTTCGACGACGGCGTCCCAGCCGGTCCCGGAGATCGTTACGCCGGCGAGGAACTTCTCCGCCTCGGCCTTCATGGTCGCGTGGTCCGCGGCATCCTTCTTGTCGAGGCTCGTGGTGTCCGGGAGGGCCTGCTCGGTCACGCTCGCGCCGGCGGGCGGCGAGAACGTGAAGAGGGAGGCATCCGGTGCCCCCAGTGAGAGCTCGGTGAAAGCGAGCCGGAACGCCGGCTTCTCCTGCCCGCGGGCGGTGACCTCGACGGCGAGCGGCAGCCCGGTCTCGGAGTCGACCGAGATCGACACCGTTCCGACGAGGGTTCCGGTGGTCTTCGGGGTGAGCACGAGGTCGTAGACGCTCCGACCCGCGACGCTGCCGTCCGTGCCGACCGATACCGTCGTGCTCGGGTCGACCGCGGCGAGGAACTTCGCAGCGACCTCCTCCGGCGTGGCCATGCCGCCGTGGGTGGTCGCGTCCGTGTCCGCGGCGTCCTTCGCCGGCAGGGTCACGTGCGCTGCAGAGTTGTCCTTCGAGTTGTAGAGCCAGACGTCACTGCCGTTGCGCACGAGGTCGCGTTCGGCGAGGTTGTCGAGCACCTGCAGGCGGATGTTGTCCGGCCCGTTGAGGTAGACCCGCCCGGTGTGCGAGCCGGTCAGGAGTTCGAGCGCGGAGGCGGCGCCGGCGTTCCCGCTCGCGGTCGGCCCGGTCGTCGGCAACTCGGGCAGGCCGAGCTCCGAGGTCTGTTCGATGGTTCCGGAGAGCGCGTCGACGGTGCTGGTGCCGACGAGCGCGAGCACCTGCGCAGGCGTCTTGTCTGGCAGGTCTACGGCCGCCCCCGCGGTGAGGGGGACGGCGAGCGCGCCGACGGCGATGACGGCGGGGATGACGATGGCCGGAAGCCACTTCGTGAAGTTTCGGGGAGTCATGAGAACGACCCCTGAGTGTCGCGATTCATAGTCAGATCCTACGTCCGTCCGGCACGGCTCGCACGGCCGCGGGCAGGCAATCCGGGCGCGCTGGGCGAACTCCCAGCACGCCGCATCCGCTCACGGCGTGGGGGCGAGCGCGCGCAGGTCCTTCCGCAGGATCTTGCCGGACGTGGACTTGGGAATGACGTCGATGAACGCCACCTGCCGCACCTTCTTGTGCGGCGCCACCCGCTCGGCGACGAAGGTCATCACGTCCTCCGGCGTGAGCACGTGGCCGGGAAGCACGACGACGAAGGCCTTCGGCACCTCCTGGCCGTCGGCATCCACTGCTCCGACGACCGCGGCGTCCGCGATCGCGGGGTGGCTGAGCAGCAGGGCCTCGAGTTCGGCGGGCGCGACCTGGTAGCCCTTGTACTTGATCAGCTCCTTGAGGCGGTCGATGATCGTCACGTATCCCTCAGCGCTCACGGTCGCGATGTCGCCGGTGTGCAGGAAGCCGTCATCTTCGAGGATCTCCCGGGTCGCCTGCTCGTTGCCGAGGTAGCCGAGCATCACGTTCGGGCCGCGCACGAGCAGTTCGCCCGGTTCGCTCACCCCGACATCGGGAAGCGCGATGGCGAGCCCGGTCTCCGGGTCGACGAGCTTGCACTCGATGTTCGGGAGGGCGAGGCCGACGACGCCGTGCGGGATGTCATCGCGGCCCCGGGGCATCGCGTGCGAGATCGGGCTCAGCTCACTCATGCCGTAGCCCTGGCGCACCTGGCAGCCGAGGCGGTCGGCGACGGCGTGGGCGAGCGAGGCGTCGAGCGGCGCGGCGCCGGAGAACAGGGTCCGCAGGCTCGACAGGTCGTAGTCGTCCACGAGCGGATGCTTCGCAAGGGCCACGGCGATCGGCGGCGCGATGAACACGTAGGTGGCCCGGTAGTCCTGGATCAGCCGGAGGAATTCCGGGAGCTCGAAGCGGGCCATCGTGATGACCGTCTCGCGGGCCGCGAGGGCGATGTTGAGCAGCACCGTCATCCCGTAGATGTGGAAGAACGGCAGGACGGCGAGAACGCGGTCGTCCGGGGTGCCCTCGAGCACCGGAATCGCCTGGGCGACGTTGGCCACGAGGTTGCGGTGGGTGAGGATGACACCCTTCGGCCTGCCGGTGGTTCCGGAGGAATAGGGCAGCACGGCGACGTGGGTTGCCGGGTCGAACACCACGACCGGCGCGGGGTGACCCTCCAGGATGAGGTCGGCGAGGGACAGTCGCGAGCCGTCGTGATCGAGCAGGGCCACGGCATCCGCCGCCAGGCCGGCGAGCGTGGCCGCCTCGCTCGCCTGGGGCAGGAACGGTGTGACGGTGAAGAGCAGCCTTGCCTGCGAGTCGCGCAGCTGGGAGGCGATCTCGGCGGCGCCGTAGAGGGAGTTGATGGTCGTCGCGGTCGCGCCGGCACGGAGGATGCCGTGGAACATGATCGCGAAGGCTGTCGAGTTCGGGGCGTGCAGGGCGACGACGTCTCCGAGGCCGATTCCCCGGGCAAAGAGGGCGCCGGCAACGGCGTCGATGCTGGCAAGGAGCTCGCGGTAGCTCGTCGACAGGCCGGTGGCCGCGTCGATCATGGCGGTGCGGTCCCTGTCCTCCTCGGTGATCGAGCCGAACAGGTAGTCGTAGACGCTGAGGTCGGGGATCTCGACGTCGGGGTGCGTGCTGGCGATGATCATCGGTATCTCCTTCGATACGGTGTGCGAGCGGGGCAGGGTACTGGGCAGGTATATGTCGGGACTGGCATGGAGCGACTCAGGCATATCGAAGCCAGGCATATACCCGGTCGAGAGTCATGCCCGGAAGGCCGAAAGGAGGATCGCGGGCGTCTTCCACCAGGACGGCCGGCTGACGAATTCGGTCAGGAGTCGGCTGGTCTTCGGCGCGCTCCGCGCGCTGACGAACCACGGCGGCTTCGGGAAGAGCGCGAATTCGCCGTGCCAGACCGAACGGGGGAAGGGCCGGAACGGACCGCGGACGATGGTGCGTTCGGTGTCGGCGAGCAGGAGCGCGTTGTGCACAACGCCGATGCCGCTCTGCACGTCGGTGAGCGAGTGGCCGGGGAAGGCCCCCCACGGCGCTGCCGCGGTGAGGAACCCCACGCCTGTCCAGGCGTTGACGGCGATCGTGCCGTAGCGCAGGCGCTCGAGCGCAGCGGTGAACCCCGTGCCGAGCCGGCGGATCGTGGCCGGGGTGCCGAGGATGTTCGCGCCGAGGGTGCCGAGGAAGTCCTCGTTTGCCGCGGTGACCGCGGCGTCGAGGAAGGCCTGTCCGGTCCCGTCGAGTTCGATGACGCCGAGCACGGGAGCGAAGGCCTCGACGCCGATGAGCGCGGCTGGGTCTGCCGTGCCCGCCTCGATCAGCAGACGACCGCCGTCCGGGCCGAGCCGGGTGGCCTCGGGGTAGGCGGCGAGCGCGGCGTGTACCCGGGCGTCGCTGCCCGGGTACCAGGGCGGCCGTGCGGGCGCCGCGGCCAGGGCCGCCCGGAGCGCCGCGAGGAATTCCGCCTTCTGCGGCCATTCGCGGCTGAGCACGACCACCTGACCGGCGATGCAGTTGTAGCCGCCGTTGTGCAGGCGCTGGGTGGCCACGTGCTCGGCCTGGAAGATCACGTCCCGTCGACTCCATTTCCCGGGGAGGACGATGATCGGCGCGACCCCGCCGAGCTCGCTCGTGATGGGCTTCTGCAGCAGCGGGGTGCCGGCGGCGCGCCGGGCGCGGCCCTCTGCGCCCGGGCCGAAGACGACGACATCGTGGGTCGCCGCACTTCCGGTGATGTGCACGTGGCTTACGCCCTCGTGGTGGGCGAGGTACCCTCCGACCGCCGCGCCGCCCGAGACGATCGAGAGCAGTCCCGCCTCGATGAGGGGGGCGAAGGCATCCGTGTAGACCGGAGAGAGGGCGTCGAGCACGGGATTGAGTTTGAGCACCGAGACCCGGTTGTGCGCGATCAGCTCGTAGAGCACGTCGAGCGGCGGGATCGACGTGATGTTGCCGGCTCCCAGCACGAGACCGACTCCCCCGGTGCTGGACGGATGCCGCTGGCCGAGCCCGGCACGCGAGCGCGCCTCCTCCTCGGTCACGCCCGGCCTGAGCCAGGCCTCAGCGGAGAACCCGTGCAGCAGGAGCGCCTCGAAGGGAGTGCCCGGGAGCACGGGGACGGTGATCCGGCCACCGGGGGCGCGCCCGAAGCGGGTGGCCCGGAGTGGGCTCTCACCGCGATCGAGGGCGCTGATCGAGTCCTGCAGGGTCGCGAGGTTTGTCAGCACGACGTAGGGACCGGACAGCCACTCCTCGCCGACGAGCGGGGAGTCCTGGTCGAGCCCCTTGGCGAGGGCCGCGACCCGAACCCAGCGCTCGGCCTGGGCCGCGACCGTGGCGGCGACGGCAGCGAGCAATGCGGAGCGCGCGGCCAGGGGCATGTCCGCCCAGCGGGCAACGCCCGCGGCGAGGCCGGAGACGAGCGTGTCGAGGGCCGCGCGGTCTGCCGCGGAGAGCTCGTCGGCGGGACGTTCGTTGACGGCGGTCGGTTCGGTCGAGGTCATCAATCTCCCTTGATTGCTGCCGGTGGCTCGTTGCGGCCCGCGCGCCAGGCCGGGCGGCCAGACGGCCCGCGCCTGCGGCCTGCGCGTGCTGAACCAGCAGAGTACCGCACGACCCTCGGCGGGGCCCCACCCCAGTGCGCGGGTGTCGCTCGGCTGCGGACGGCAGGCGAGGGTCGATCCGCGTGCCGGGAGTCGCTGTCCCACAGGGCGACGGCGGCGCCGACGGCGACAGCCGACGGCGTGCGGGCCGGCGGGCACGGGAGGAAACCGCGGGTTCGGACCACCGAGCTTTCGGGACGATCAGTGATCCGGACCACGGAGGGCATCGAACTCTGGTGAGGCCTCGGGCGGCCGTTGACCGGTTCGTTTCTGGTGCTGACCAGCGTCTGCGTCGAAGGCGGCAGTTCGTTGATCTGTTGAAAACGTATGACGTACGACGAGGGATCGCAACCGGTGCCCGATGCGGCAAGTCGTCGGCATCCGTCTCGGGAGGTGAGTACGCCCGCCGCGGAACCAAGCCAGCGAAATAGCGCTCAATCAGGTATTTATCATGGCTGAACATCCGTGCAACTCGGCGGTCTCCTGCACCGGAAGTGGCCGGATCGGGTGAGGCTGCGCTGATCCGGGGCAAATCCGAGGGAAAAACGAGGGAAATCCGTGGGAAGTCCGTGGGGTGCGTGGCCCGTTCCAGGCGGAAGGAACCGGGGCGGGACGCTGCCGTGGCGACGATGCCGGCGCAAAAGAAGGCCGGGACAGCACTCCCGGATGCCCGGAACGCGCGTCAGTCTGCCGGCGCGAGGCCCGCCTCTTCCGCGGGGACAGCAGGGAGGACCAGCACGAACCTGCCGTGACGACCGCCGGGGACGGCTTCCACCGTGCCGCCCGCGGCGACCGCAACCCTGCGCGCGAGCGCCAGGCCGAGGCCGGCACCGGGGCTCTCCGCCGCCCGGTATCCGGGCGTGAACAGCAGCTCCGGGACGAGGTCTCCGATTCCCGGCCCGTCGTCGGTCACGCTGATCCGGATCGAACCGCCCTGCGCGACCGCCGCGACAGTGACCCGCGTCCGGCCGTACCGCACGGCGTTCTCGAGCAGCGGCGCGAGGGCACGCAACGCGACGGCCTGCGGAACTCCGAGCTCGAGACCGGGCGCGGGGGCGACGACGATCTCCGGCACCGCGTCGGCCGGCGCCCCGGCCGAAGCCCCGGCCGCTGCCGCGACAGCAGCGCGCAGCACGGCGTCGACCGGCGCCCGCTCATCCCGGTTCACCTGGCCGCGGGACACCGAGAGCAGGGTGCCGATCACCTCGGTGAGCTCATCGACGGATGCGCCGATTCGGCCGAACCGCTCCACTTGCGCCGGCGAGAGCGTCGGATCGAGTCCCGCGAGCTCCGCCTCAGCCCGGATCACCGTCAGCGGGCTGCGGAGTTCATGGGCGAGTTCCGCGGTCAGGCGCTGCTCCGCGATGATCGTGCGCGACACCCGCGCGAGCAGGCCGTCGAGCACCTGGCCGAGGCGAGTGAGTTCGTCGTGGGGCTCGCCGAGGTCGAACCGCCCGGTGAGGTCATCCGCGCTCCATGCGGACGCCCGCCTGGCCATCACCTCGACGGGGCGCAACGCGCGCCGCACGGTCCAGGCCGCCATCCCGCTGACTCCGAGCACGACGAGAACGGCGAGGCCGATGCCCACGAGCAGGGTACGTGTCTCGGTTCGCTGGTACGGCGCGAGGGACAGGCCGACCACGGCGACGCCGATCCGTTCCGTCTCGCCCGGCAGGACGATGGGCACCGCGCGCAGTCTCCAGCCGCCGCTCTCGCGCTCCGTCGGCTCGGTGACCGAGCTCAGCGCCGCGAGCCCGGCCCTGAGCTCTGACGGTCCCGCGACCGGCGCCGGGTCCGGTTCCCCGCCGGTCGCCGTCGAGTCCGTCCCGGTCGCGGTCCCGCTGACCAGCCGGCCGGACGCGTCGTAGATCCAGGTGACGTCCCCGAGGCCGCCGGCCGCGTTCCGGGTTACCGCGATGCCGTCACCCTGGCGCACGACGGTCGCGAGCGCGGATGCCGCGCGCTCAGCGAGGAGACCGTCGATGTCCTCGCTCACGACGTGCGTCAGCACGGCGACGGTCAGGGAGAGCAGTGCCGCCATGCCGACGGTCGTGAGCAGCGCCGTGGCGAAGACGAGGCGGCGGCGCAGCGAGCTCACGCGCGGCAGGACCGGCAGCCGCAATCGTCCCAGGCGGCGCCCGGACGAGTCCCTGGTCCCGGTCATCGGAGGGCGTACCCGACGCCGCGCACGGTCTCGATCCGTCGCGACGCCGGAGACTCGCGGGCGGCATCCGCCCCTGGCCCGGCGAGCGCAGCGGCACCGCCGCCGCCGTGGTCACCGCGGTCGCCGCCTTCACGGTCGTGGTCGCCGCCTTCACGGTCGCGGTCGCCGTCGAGCAATTCGAGCTTGCGGCGCAGCCTGCGCACATAGGAATCGACGGTGTTCTCGGCGACGATGGCGCCGTGCGGCCACGCGGCCGCGACCAGGTCGCGCCGGCGGACGACCTCGCCAGGGCGGGCGAGCAGGGCCGCGAGCATCCGGAACTCTGTCGGTGTGACGGCGATCTCGAGGTCGGCCCTGGCCACGGTGAACCGCTGGGGGTCGAGGCGGAGGCCCGCCGGCTGCCGGTACGGCTCCGGCCTGCCCCGGCGAGCCAGGGCGCCGACCCGCACGAGCACCTCGGCGAGCGCGAACGGCTTTCCGAGGTAGTCGTCCCCTCCGGCGTGGAAGCCGGTGACGATGTCCTGCACGCCGGTTCGCGCAGTGAGGAAGAGCACGGGTGCGAGCTGTCCGGCGGCCCGGAGGGCCTGGCAGACGTCGCGACCGTCGGAGTCGGGCAGGCCGATGTCGAGCACGATCACGTCGACGGGCTGGCCAGGGCCGAACAGAACGACCGCCTCCGCGCCGGTGTGCGCGAGCAGCAGGCTGTAGCCGGCGCCGCCGAGGGCCTCGGCGAGCACCCGGCGGATGAGGGGGTCGTCTTCGCAGACTCCGACCGTGGGCATGGGGCAATCGTACGCAGTGCCCGCGTGCCGCCCGTGTAAACGGTGCAGGTCAACCCGGGTGGCGGGCGTGCCGGTCAGGCGGCGGGCAGGTTCGGCGGCCTAACCTTCTGCTGCACGAGGTCTTCGGCCCGTCCACCGCCGCCCGGCGCCGATTTCCTGTTCGCACTCCACGCAAAGGCACCAGCATGAACCTGATCCAAGCGCTGATCCTCGGCATCGTCGAGGGAATCACCGAATTCCTCCCGGTCTCGAGCACGGGACACCTCACCCTCACCGAGAAGCTCCTGGGGCTGAAGCTCGACGACCCCGGGGTGACCGCGTTCACCGCGATCATCCAGTTCGGGGCGATCGT
>NZ_JASJXJ010000076.1:0-17622 GCF_035018685.1 Cryobacterium sp. RTC2.1 | reverse complement strand
GAGCGCGCGCCCGCTCGCGGTGAGGTGGCTCGGGAGGCGGACGCCGACATCCGTGACGAGGGAGGGCCGCCGCGGCGCGCGCTCCTCGACGAGGTAGACCACGTCCCGGCCGTGCAGCACGACGAGGTGCGCGCTCTCGCCGAGCCGGTCGACGAGCTGCGCGACGAGGGGGCGGCCGAGGTGGGACAGCGGCTGCTGGCGGGAGAATCCGGTGCTGAGCTCGAAGGCCGCGACGCCGAGGCCGTAGCGGCGTTCCTCGGGGAGGTGCACGACGAAACCCTGCTCGACGAGCACGGCGAGCAGCTGGTACACCGTCGACCGCGGCAGGTCGAGGGCCGTCGCGATCGCGCTCGCCCGGGCCGGACCTCGCTGGGCGGCAAGGTGGGAGAGCAGCCGCAGGGTGTTCCGGGCGGCAGGGACCTTCGGTGTGACCACCATCCGGTTGCCCCTTTCCTGCCGGCCTCGTGCGCCAGATGTCCGGTATACCGGACAGATTCGAGTGTATCCGTGTCCCCTGGCGGCCGCGCAGGGTGTGCAATCGAAACATGAGCCACACCGAAGAATCCGTCACCGCGGGCATCCACCCGGCCGCAGCATCCACCGCCACACGCATCACAGCCACAGCCACAGCCACGGTCACCGTCGGAGCTGGCGCGGTCTCGTTCGCCGACGTCGTCGCCGTCGCCCGCCTCGACGCGCGCATCGTGCTCGATCCGGCCGCGCTCGCCGGCGTTGCGGAAACCCGTGCCATCATCGACGGGCTTGCGAGCGACGTGAATCCGCACTACGGCATCTCCACCGGCTTCGGCGCGCTCGCGTCGACGTTCATCACGAGCGACCGCCGCGCCCAGCTGCAGGCGAGCCTCGTGCGCTCCCACGCCGCCGGCAGCGGGCCGGAGGTCGAACGCGAGGTCGTGCGCTCGCTCATGCTGCTGCGGCTCTCGACCCTGATGACCGGACGCACCGGAGTGCGCCCCGCGACGGCCGAGGCCTATGCCGCCGTGCTCAACGCCGGCATCACCCCGGTCGTGCACGAATACGGGTCGCTCGGTTGCTCGGGCGACCTCGCCCCGCTCGCCCACTGCGCCCTCGCGGTGATGGGCGAGGGCCGGGTGCGCGACGCCAGCGGCACACTGATGGGCGGCGGGGAGGCCCTCGCCGCGGCCGGAATCACCCCGGTCGTGCTCGCCGAGAAGGAAGGCCTCGCCCTGATCAACGGCACCGACGGCATGCTCGGCATGCTCGTCCTCGCCCTGACCGACCTGAGCCGACTCCTCACGACCGCCGATATCGCCGCGGCGATGAGCGTCGAGGCGCTGCTCGGCACGGATGCGACCTTCGCCGCCGACCTGCAGGCGCTGCGGCCCCAGCTCGGCCAGGCTGCGAGCGCCGGCAACCTCCGCGCGATCCTCGCGGGCTCCCCCCTGCTCGCCTTCCACGCCGGCCCGGAGGACCCCACCGTCCAGGACGCCTACTCGCTGCGCTGCTCCCCGCAGGTGCACGGCGCCGCCCGCGACACCGCAGACCACGCCGCCCTGATCGCCGGGCGCGAACTCGCGAGCGCGGTCGACAACCCGGTGGTCACCCTCGACGGCCGGGTGATGTCCAACGGCAACTTCCACGGCGCCCCGGTCGGCTACGTGCTCGACTTCCTCGCGATCGCCGCCGCGGACGTCGCGAGCATGAGCGAGCGCCGCACCGACCGTCACCTCGACGCGCACCGTAACAAGGGCCTGCCGCCGTTCCTCGCGCACGAGGTCGGCGTCGACTCCGGCCTGATGATCGCGCAGTACACCGCCGCCGGGATCGTCTCGGAGCTCAAGCGCCTCGCCGTGCCGGCCTCTGTCGACTCGATCCCGTCCTCGGCGATGCAGGAGGACCACGTCTCGATGGGGTGGGCCGCAGCCCGCAAGCTCCGCCGCTCCCTCGACGGTCTCGAGCGGGTGCTCGCGATCGAGATCATGACTGCCGCCCGGTCGCTCGACCTGCGCGCGCCGCTCATGCCGGGGGCCGCGACCGGCGCCGTGCGCGACCTCGTCCGCACCGTTGCCGAGGGTCCGGGGCACGACCGCTTCCTCTCCCCCGAGATCGAAGCCGTCGTTCAGATCGTCGCGACGGGCGCGGTCGCGGATGCCGCGGCATCCGTCACGGGGCCGCTGGCCTGAGTGCTCGACGGGCGCCCGGTTCGTCCCGAACGGGGGTATCGCGACGCATGGACGAACCGGCCAGGTGAGGCCATGATGATCACCTGATCACGCAGGTAGTCCAGTTCCCGACAGGGCAGCGACCGACCCGGGGGAACAATGATTCGCATCCTGCTCGCCGACGACCACACCACGTTCACCGAGCTGCTCGCAGGCGCGCTCAACCGGGAACCGGATCTCTGCACGGTTGGGACAGCCCAGAGCGCACGAAGAGCCGTCGAGTTGAGCCGGGAGCTCCAGCCCGATCTCATCGTCCTCGATTACCACCTGACGGACGGCAGCGGACTCGCCGCCGTCGCACTCATCCTCGCCCAGCGGCCGTCGACCCGGATTGTGATGCTCACCGGCGATCCCAGCCCGGAGGTGATCGAGCAGGCGGCGGCGCTCGGCGTGTGCGCCTTCCTCCCCAAGGATGGGTCCCTCGCCGGGCTCGTCGACACGATCCGTCACGCGCGGATCGGCTCCTTCTCGCTACACCCCTCCCTCATGGTTCAGCTCAGCACCCAACGGCAGTCCCGGATCCTGGAACAGCCGTCAACGTCGCTCACACGTCGCGAGCTGGACGTACTCGCCCTGATGGCCGAGGGCACTGAGGTTCGGGTCAACGCCCAGATCCTCGGAATCTCCGAAAACACCTGCCGCGGCTATGTGAAGTCGATTCTCGCCAAGCTCGACGCGCACTCGCAGCTTCAGGCCGTGGTCAACGCGACGAAACTGGGCCTCCTGGAGGTGCGGGAGCATGCGTAGTCCAGCATGCGACGATGGCTAAGATCCGTCATCGCCGCGACGCACGCGACCGGGGATGGCTCCGCGACCGGGGTGGGGCCGCTGATTCATCGGAGGTGCGGAGCGCCGTCCTGCGTTTCCTCGCCATCGGTGTGATCACACTCGTTGCCGTACTGATTCCGGTGTACGCCTGGATCCACGGCCAGGCCGAGCAGCGTGCCCTCGCCGAAGCCATACTGCGCACTCATCAACTCGCCGATTTCACGGTGGGCCCGCTCCTGGACGATGCCGTCCGGGCCGGAGACGCATCGGCGATCAGTCGTGTGGATTCCGGGGTCAGGCCGTGGATGGCAGACGGCTCCCTGGTGCGGGTCAAGATCTGGAGCGGCGACGGGAAGATCCTGTATTCGGACAGCGCGGACCTGATCGGCGACACGTATCCCCTCCCGGCGTGGAGCCCCGACCTCCTCTCCGGGGGGCGGGAACACGCCTGGCTCGGCCAGCCGAACGGCCTGGACACCGTGAACGAGGCGGCGGCAGGCGAGCTGGTCGAGATCAACGTCCGCGCAACGGATGCCGCGGGATGGCCGGTCATCTTCGAGGCGTATTTTGACGATGAGGCCGTTCAGAACGCCCAATCCCGGCTGATGCTGGACGTGCTCCCGGTGCTCGTGGTCTCGCTCGTCCTGCTGCAGATGGCGCAGCTCCTTCCTGCGATCGGACTTGCCCGCCGGATCCAGGCCGGCCAGACATCCCGAAGGCGCCTGGTACAACACGCCATCGTCGCGTCCGACTTCGAAAGAAGAAGAATCGCCCGGGAGCTCCACGACGAGGTGATCCAGGACCTCGCCGGCCTGTCGTACGCCCTGGAAGCGGAGGAGCGGCATGGTGCGAGTGAGCGGCGCGCGCTCACCGGGCAGGCCCGTGGGATCCTCCTGCGGAATCTGCGTACCCTGCGCGCCATCACCACCGAACTGTATCCGCCGGACCTGGAGCGCCTCGGTCTCAACGAGGCGCTCCGGCGCCTTCTTGACCACGTGGCCGATACCGGCATTGTCGTGCACTCCGAGTTGTCGCCGGATGTCCCGTCAGACAAGGACCGGATCGCCGTGCTGTACCGCGTCGCCAGGGAGGCCCTCGCCAACGTCGTCAAGCATTCCCGCGCCTCCGTCGTCGACCTCGTCATCACCGGGGACGCTGTGACGACGAGCCTGTCGATCCGGGACAACGGTCGTGGCTTCGACCCGGCGGCGGCGGCCCCCGGTGGGCACCTGGGACTGCGGATCATGCGCGACACGGTGCAGATGACGGAAGGGTCCCTCTCCATCACGTCCGCCGTCGGAGAGGGAACCACCGTCCTGGTGCGGATTCGCCGGGCCTGACCAGAACCGGCCCCCGCACGGCCTCTCCGCTACGGGACATCGAAGGCGTCCAGGTCCTGGTTGGCGGTGGTGAGGCCGTGAGCGGTGCCATCGAAGTAGACCGACCAGGTGCCCGCGTTGTAGTAGATGACGTCCTCGTCCTGGACCGCCCCCAGAACCGGCACGGTCGTCGTGTCAGCGCTGAAGGACAGGTAGAAGTGGGTGGCATCCACGCGCACGAACCCGTCCACGTTCGCGGCGGCCGGCAGGCCGTACGGTGCGGCGCTCGCATCGATCACCCGGCTGTACGCGGTCCCGTTCCAGCTATAGACGTCGGCATCATCGGCGGTACCACCCACACCGGGCGGGTTCGAGTTACCCAGTGTGGAGAAGTACAGCGTGGAACCGACGACGCTGATCGCGTCCACGTCCAGGTTGTTGTTACCGCCCAGGCCATGCGCACTGCCCGTGAAGAACAGCGACCAGGAAGTGCCGTTGAAGAAGACGACGTCCTCGTCCTGCACAACGCCGATCCCCGGCACGTTCACCGGGTCCGCGAACGACACATAGAACTGGGTAGGACTGACCCGGTCGAAACCATCAACGTTGGCAGCGCCCGGCAGGTTGTACGGCGCGATACTCGCGTCGATCACCCTGCTGAACGCGGTACCGCTCCAGGAATAGATGTCCGCGTCATCGGCCGTGCCGGCCACCCCGGCCGGGTTCGTGTTGCCCAGCGTGGAGAACGACAGTGCCGCCTGCACCTGGAGCACCGCCGACGCGGTCACACTCCAGTTCCCGGCAGCATCCCGCACCCGCACCGTCAGGGTGCGGGCACCCTCGCTGAACCCTCGCGCATCGATGGTCGAAGACACGGTCCACGGGCCCGTCCCGGTGACCGTCATCGCTGTCGCGTTGCCGACACCAGGATCGGCACCGGTGAACCACTCGGCACGCGTGACACCCGTGCCGGCATCCGTCGCCTGCGCCGTCAGGGTCACCGAAGCGGCACCCCCGGTCGGGTTCGGTGTCACCGTGACCGCACTCACCGCAGGCTTGACCTTATCGATCACCAGGGTCGTCGTCGCCACCGCACCCCAGTTACCCGCCGCATCCTTCGCATGCACCGAAATGGTGTGGTTGCCGTCTGCGAGCAGGGCGATGGTTGCCAGTGGGATCTCGAAGTAGCCGGCCTCGGAGGGGCTGTTGTACACGGCGTCCGTTGCCCTGACCACGATGCCTGAGCCATTGGCGGTGACCGTGTCGAGGAATGCCTCGGCTGAACTGATGGTGCTGTTCACGGTGGCCGCGATCGGATCGGCCATGGTCGCCACGGTCACCCGGATGGCCGAAGGGCTGCCGTTGAACGCGAGCGTGCCGTTGTTGGGTGTCGGCGCTACCGAGACGCCCGAGGTGGTGGGCGCGGTCTTGTCGACCACCAGACTGATGGTGACCGGCGCGCCCCAGTTGCCCGCTGCGTCCTGGCTGTGGACCGAGACGACATGGGTGCCTTCGGCGAGCGCGTTCACGGTCGCCGCAGGGATGGTGGCGTCCAGGCTGGCGGTCGGTGCGGCAGTGTTGACCGCCAGCGCCGGTCCCGAACCATTGGGTCCGACGGCATCGATGAAGTACTCGGCCGCAGTGATGTTCGAGCCGCCTGTCGCGGTGTCGTCCCCGGTGGCGTGGACGGCGATGACGGCAGCCCCTGCCCCGTTCGTGAGACTGGGTGCCAGTGACGGGGACTTCGTGGTCGGTCCGGTGGCGTCGCCGCCGGTGACCAGCACAGAGCTGAAGAACCCCCGGTTGCCGACGGAGTCCTGGCCTCTCACGTAGACGATGTGCTGGCCGGAGGGAATGGACACCGAGGCGGTGACGTTCACGCTGCCGGCCCCACTGCCCGTCATCGGGAGGCCCGTGCCGGTCACGGTGTCGATGAAGTATTCGGCCCCCGCGATGCTCGACCCACCGGTGGTGGTGTCATTGACGGTGGCGCTCAGGGTGCCTGCCGCGAAAGCGACAGAGCTGGTGGCCGGTCCGCTGGTGTCCGGCCCCGCCACACCGCTCGCGGGGACCGTCACAAAGGTGAGCATCCCGCCGGCGCCGGCCGCGTTGCTGTTGTGCAGCAGCAGGCTGCCGTCGTAGATCGGCAACCGGTTCAGCGAGGCAGTCGCGGCAGGGGTCGTGACGACGGCGTCCGCCGTCTGGCCGGGACCGAAGGTCTCCGCAATGTAGTGACGCGAGTACTTCAGGGGACTGCCGTCCAGGGCGATGACCTTCTGGTCTGTGCCCAGTGAGGCCAGTGAGTGGTACAGGCTGCCCGCATTGACGTACCGGAGCAGGACTTTGTTGCCCGCGGCTGTCGCCGGGATCGGGTCGGTGTTCGGGTAGGCCTTCCCGTTGATCAGGGAGTACCGGGGAGCGTACTTGCGCATGTCGAAGGCCGCCGGGTTGGCGGCGTTGTTGAGTGCCGGGTCGATCTCACTGATGACCAGGACTGCCTCGTCGTCGAACGCGGTGGTCGCGTCGTATGCCTGACCCGATATCGCGGGACGGACGATCAGCGCGCCATAGAGACCCATCGCCACCTGGTGCTGGCCGTTCGGAACCAGTCCGGCCTCATAGAGGTACGTGCCAGGACGGCTGGCCGTGAAGGTGTACGAGGTGGATGCCCCTGGTGCGGCACCAACGCGGTCCGGCACCATTTGCTGCCCTTGGAAGAGCAGGGCCGTGCTTTCCGTCAGCTGGTTGTGCAGCGTGACGGTGACCGTGTCGCCGGCGTTGACGCACAGTGTCGGCCCGCCGGGCCGGCTCACGCTGGAACCGGCGGTGGCGCTGTAGCCCCAGACAGCGACGCTCTGGGTCCCCAGGGTCGTGGATCCCGAGGCCGCGTACAGGTCACCCGGCGCGGTGCAGGGCGCGGCTGCGGCCTGTGCCGCCGTTGCCGGCGCGAGGAGCGCCACCAGTACGGCCAGCCCTCCTCCCGCCACCAGCCCGGTCACGAGAGCGGAGACGGTTTTCTTCATGCTCTTCCGGTGAGACATGGTTCTTCACCCTTCCTGGTCAACCGCAGCTGTTGGGCGTCGGCGGATCGATGCGCATGTAAGTGATCGGTCCGGTCATGTTCGTGCCCCACGACGTGATCTGGAACAGGGCGTGGTTGTGGGAGATGATGTAGTACTCGCCGCACTGGTTCACGCTCTGGATGCCGGGCGGCAGGGCCTCCTTGGTCCCGAGGTAGGGACTTCCGCTGTAGAAGACGCCGATCGATTGGTCGGCCAGCGACGGAACCGTCACGGGGACCGGGTTGGACGGGGAGTAATTCTCGGCGTCGTACCACTTGAAGATCACGTCCCAGGTCTGCCCAGGGCCGATGTTGATGGCGAACTTCTCGAAGGCGAGGTCCTCCCCCGTCGGGCCCTCCAGCGGGCGGCCATCCCTGGCCACGACGAGGCCGTTGTTGCCGTGCGGGTGGAACGGATAGTCTTCGGTGCCCACGTTCAGGTAGCGGGCCATCCCGGGCTGGTCGACCGGGACTGCCGTGCGGTCGAATTCACCCACCTGCGCGAGCGCACCGTACGGCTGCGCCGGAAGCCAGCTGGCCCCGTTGTCGGCGATGCTGTCCGGGTAACCGCGCCCATTGATCAGCCAATACCGCGGGTGGTAGTTGTTCATGTTGAAGCTCTTGCCGTTCTCCACCGCCTGGTGCTGGTAGGGGTCGATCTCGCTCAGGAGCACCATGAATTCCTCGGCGGGATTGAAGCGGCTGTCCGCCCGGTTGTTGGCGTACTCGCTCGCGACCGAGCCGGCCGCTCCACCCGATGGAACGGCCGACGGGCGCACGATCAGGGCCCCGAACAGGCCCATCCGGACCTGTTTCTCGGGGTTGGTCCCCGACTCGTACACGAAGGTGCCCGGGTTGGCGGCCACGAAGCTGTATGTGACGGTCCCGCCTCCGGCCGCGGCTGTGGTGGTCAGCGAGGTGATCGCGCTTGAGCCTGTGGACTCCGGTTGCGCCGGGGTCCCGTTGGCCAGGACATTCGTCTGGCCCGGAAAGGCGATCGAGGCGGCCTCAGGCAGGGTGTTGCGCAAGATCACGGTGACCGTGTCGCCGGCGTTGACGCACAGCACAGGACCCGGGTGTTGGAACGCGCCGAACCCACTGGAGTACCCCCACATGAAGGCGGTGTTTCCGTCGGGCAGGCTGATGTATCCGGTCCTGGTCGTCAGGTTGAAGATCGGGGTGGTGGCACCTCCCCCGACCCCGGTGGTGCAGGCGATACCGACCCGTGGTGGGGTCACGGCGATCGCCGGCTGGGTGAACGTGGCCATCGTGGCCCCGACCAGGGTCAGGGCGAGCAGCAGCGCCGCCCGGCGCACACCGCGGGCGCGAATCTTCGCAGGCAACACGGCATTCCCTTTCATCATGGCTCTCAGACTCCCAAGTCGTTCGGATAGGCCTGCGCGCGGAGGCCGCCGGGAGCGTACACGCGGATCTCGGTGGCCTGGCCACCCATTCCGCCCGGGGCCAGGTTGTTCGTCGCGGGGTAGTTGCGGTTGTAGAGCATGTACGTGTCGAAACCCGGCCCCGTGTGCCCCGGTGCGATGAAGACCACATCGAAGCTCTCACCGGGGCCGATGTTGATCGTCTCGGTCTCATAGGACGTGTCGGTGCCGTCGCGTCCACGCATCGGGGTGGCATCGCGGCCGACCACGCGCATCCGGATCCCGGCCAGGGTCATCGCTTGCTCCCGGAATCCGAGGTTCGCGAACCGGAGCGCGACCGTCTCTCCGGCATTGCAGTTCACCAGCGAAGACTGCGGCTGGTATTGCAGCTCGGGATGCCCAACGGGGGCGACCAGGTCGCCGGAAACGGGGTCGGTCTGCACTGCAAGAGCGTGAATGGATGCCGCCGCATCGATCGGGGCATTGGGGGCGATGGTGTCCGGGTAGACCCGCCCGTTGAGGAGGCCGAAGTCGGCCCGGTAATCGCTCCACTGCGGCAGCTGGATATGAGCATCCGCCCAGTGCGCCTCGGCCCACACCTCCGACAGGAACATCGCAAACTCGCGGTCGAAGCCGGTCGAGCCGTCACCGTCGTTGTAGATGAACTGGGTGTGGCCACCGATGTTCTGGCCGTCCTGCAGGGGACGGACGAACACCAGACCGGTCATGCCCATCTGGACGTGCTCGACATCCTCGACGTGGCAGTGGAACATGTAGGTCCCCGGCTCGCGGGGCCGGTACACGTAGGAGAAGACACGTCCGGTCCTCACGGCCACCGACCCGGACGGTTCACCGTCGAAGAACGGGATCACGTTGCGGAACCCATGCCAGTGCAGGGTGTGGGCGTCGAACAGGTCCGGCCGCAACGCCAGGCCCAGGTTGGTCAGCTGCACGGTGAAATCGACCGGGTGGGCCGGGTCGAATTGCTTCGTCCAGAACATCGGAGCGGAGTGCTGGGCCTTGTTCTTCTGGTTCGTCCTCGCCGTGTCGCTCAGGCCGGTGACGTTGCGGAACCCGAAGATGTAGGTCGTGAACGGGTCCGGCGCGAGGACGTCGGGGTGGAACGGTGGGATGGCCGGGGTCTTCGGGAGGAAAATCCACCCGTCTGTGCCGGCCAGGTAGAGGTCCGGATCCCCGATGGCCGCAATGGCGGCCTCGGGAAGCAGGACATTGCCCGCCCAGACGCCGGTCCCGACGATGGCCACCGCGCCGCCGGCGAACTTGAGGAGGTCGCGTCGGCTGAAAGGCTGTTTGAAGATCATTCCCGTGTCTCCCTTGGGATCGGAGGTGCCGTTGCGGTGTGCGTTGTCGATCGGGTCAGGGGACATCGAAGGCATCCACATTGAAGTCGCCGTTGCCGCCGAGGCCCTGCGCCGTGCCGTCGAAGTAGACCGACCAGACGCCGTTGTTGTAATACACGACGTCTTCGTCCTGAACCGCCCCCAGCGTCGGGACGGTCGTGTTGCCGGCGCTGAACGACATGTAGAAGTGGGTGGCGTCCACCCGCACGAAGCCATCGATGTCGGCGTTGGTCGGCAGGTTGTATGGCGCCGTGCTCCTGTCGATCACCCTGCTGTATGCGGTGCCGTTCCAGCTGTAGATGTCGCCGTTGTCTGCGGAACCTCCCACACCTGGCGGGTTCGAGTTGCCCACAGTGGAGAAGTACAGGATTCCGCCGACGACGCTGATCGCGTCGAGGTCCAGGTTGTCGTTGCCGCCCAGACCGTGGACGCTGCCGTCGAAGTAGAGCGACCAGGTGCCCGCGTTGAAGTAGACGACGTCCTCGTCCTGCACGTTCCCGATGCCGGGCACGGCGACCTGCCCGGTGAAGGAGAGATAGAAGTGGGTGTCGTCGACCCGGTCGTAGCCGTCGACATTGGCACCGGTCGGCAAGCCGTATGGTGCGGTCGTCACGTCATGGACCCGACCGAACGTGCTGCCGGTCCAGCGGTAGATGTCCGCGTCGTCCGCGGTGCCACCGACGCCGGGCGGGTTGCTGTTCCCTTGCGTCGAGAAGAACAGCGACTGGCCGGCCGGCGGTGCTGCCGGCGGCAGCGCGCCGCCGGCGAACGAGATCGCGTCCAGATCGAGGTTGGCCGACGTGTCCAGACCGTGTGCGCCACCGTTGAAGTAGATCGACCAGGCGCCGTCGAAATAGACCACGTCCTCGTCGTCCACCGCGCCGACACCCGGAACCGTGGTGGTCGTGTTACTGAACGACAGGTAGAAGTGGGTGGCGTCCCGCCAGATGAGGCCGTCGACGTTGGGGTTGGTCGCGCCGGTGGCCGACCCGCTGTTCGGCAGGTTGGTCGGCGCCGCCGTGGCATCCAGGACACGCACGTAGGAGCTGCCACCGTTCCAGCGGTAGACGTCGGCATTGTCGCCGGTGCCGCCCGCGCCCGGAGGAACGGCCGCGTTGTTCGTCGTGAGGTACAGCGTGTTCCCGATGACACTGATCGCGCCCATGTCGATGCCGCCCACGAGCCCGTGCGCGCTGCCGTCGAACCACAACGACCATGAGGTGCCGTCGAAGTACACGACGTCTTCGTCGGACACGCTGCCGATCCCGGGCAGGGTGACGTTCCCGGAGAACGAGGCATAGAAGTGGGTGGCATCCACTCGGGAGAAACCATCCGTGTCAGCACTGCTCGGGACGTTGTACGGCGCTGCAGACAGATCGATCGACCGGCTGAACGCGGTGCCGTTCCAGACGTGGATGTCGGCGTCGTCAGCGGTGCCGGACACGCCGGGCGGGTTGGTGTTTCCTGCTGTCGAGAAGTACAGGTCCGAGGCAGGCGGAGGCGTTGTCGTCGCGCCGAACTCGTCCGCGCCGCTGTCGAAGCCGCCCAGTGCCGGCCGGGCCTGGTTGTCGAAGTCCGTGGCCGGCGCGTTCACGCCTGCTGTGCTTGCCGCGCCGAGGTTGCAGGCGGGTGAGCCGGGGCAGGCGCCCAGGTGGTAGTTACCGAGCAGGTTCGGCGGCGCTTGCAGGGTGACGAGCGTGGCGTCCACGAACGCAGGGTTCTGACGCCACGTGGCGAAGGAAACGGAGACGTCATAGGTCGAGACCACTGCGGGATCGGCAGAGCTGTTAGTCGGACTGGTCGTGTACGCATGGGAAGCGGCGCTCTGCTGGACGACCGAGTTGGTCGGCGCGAGCACCCCGGTGCCGTCGGCCACACCGAGATCCCAGTTGTTGATGTCGGCTGCGCCGGCCAGGCCGATGCCGGTGACCGTTGTGCCTGCCCGGGTGCCGGCCCGGTTGTCCCAGAAGATGTTGTTGAACGACACCGGGTTGCTGAAGGTCGGCGAGCCGGCCGGGAGTGTGGCCTGCAGCTGGTCGCTGTTGGCCGAGGTCGCCAGGCCGGCAGGGGCCGGTTGGCCGTCCGAGGTCACCGCTGTGGCCGTCGTCAGGTTCTTCATGATCGTGTTGTTGTAGACCCGCACGTTCGGGGCGTCGTTGATGCCGACGCCGCCGCCCTCGTGGGTGGACACGTTGTTGACGATCATGTTGTTGTAGACATTCATCGGGAAGTTGCCGGCCATCAGGAAACGGATGCCGCCACCGTCGTCATTGGCCATGTTGGCCTGGATCTGGTTGGCGTAGATGTCCACCGGACCGGAACCGGGCGAGAGCGCACCGACTGTCGCCGGCAGTTGCCCGGCGATCATGATCGCTCCACCCTCGTCGTTGGACGAGTTGAAGTAGATGCGGTTGTGGTGGATCTTGCCGCCGGGGCTCAGGCCGTATGCGCTCAGCCCGCCGCCGTACTCCAGCGAGAAGTTGCCGCAGATGTCGTTGCCGGAGACCTCATAGCCGTCGGACCCTGCGAAGAGGCCGATGCCGCCCGCCAGGTTGGTGCCCGCGTTGGCAATGACCCGGTTGTTGGCGATCCGCACGTTCTCGTTGTGGTTGCTCGTGTTCGGCGCGGCCAGGTCTGGCGTTCCGATCCGGATGGTCCCGTAACCGCCGCCATTGTTCTGCACGACGTTGTTGGTGATCTGGAGGGAGCGCACGTACGCGTTGGCGAAGATGGCTCCGCCCTGCGTCGTGATGTTCGGCGGCAGGCCGGTCGGCCCGCCGGTGAGGGCGTCGATGTTGCCGGGGAAGCCCACCTGGTCGCCG
Source organism: Cryobacterium sp. RTC2.1 (assembly GCF_035018685.1). Taxonomy (NCBI): domain Bacteria; kingdom Bacillati; phylum Actinomycetota; class Actinomycetes; order Micrococcales; family Microbacteriaceae; genus Cryobacterium; species Cryobacterium sp. RTC2.1. The sequence goes on along the minus strand of NZ_JASJXJ010000076.1, from coordinate 4,705 downwards.
CCGCGGATGTCGAAGCCATCGATTGCTGCCGTGAATCCGCTGGTGAACTGGCGTGCTGCACCCGGTGCCGTTGTGGCGTTCGCCGACGCCAGCACGTAGATCGCTTCGCCGTCGTTCACCGCCTGGTTGCCGTCCCAGGTCAGGCCGCCGACCTTGGTGAACCAGGCCGTTGCGAGGGCGGTGTCTCCGCCGAACGCGCCGGCGTCGATGATCGATCCCGGCACGAAGGTGGTGCCCTGGAAGCCGCCGGACCCGACACCCTGCAGCTTGACCGGAGAGGCGACGACCAGGTTCTCATAGTATGCGCCGCGGGGGTTGGCCGCGGTGGGCGTTGCCGGGTACACGATGACCAGGTCATCGCCGTTGTTGGCGAACGCGGCGTCCAGTGCGGCCTGGATCGTTGCGTGGGTGCGGCCGGGGCCGACCTCTCGAACGGCAGGGTTGTAGCCGGTTCCGAGCACATGGAAGCTGAGCCCGTTGATGGTGCTTTGCCCGTTGCCCGATGTGATCGTGAGCTGCTGCGCCCCGACCGGGGCTGCGACAGGCACGCTGGCTGTGATCGACGTGTCGCTCCACGCGGTGATGTCGAGCGTTGTCGTGCCCAGATTGACGTGGCCCGTGCCCTGGGCCGCGCCGAAGCCGGTCCCGGCGATGGTGAAGGAGCGGCTGCCCGTTGCGGCCACGTACGGTTGCGACACGCTCAGCAGCTGTGGTGTGGCGGCGTCGAGGGCGCAGGTCACCGCCGTGTTGACCCCGGTGGTCGGTGACCCGACATACACGCCGACCTGGGTCGGGGCGAGGTCGGTCGGAATGGTCACGCCGGGGAATGCCTCGAACTCGGTCGCGATCGAGCGATATCGGGGGTTGTAGTTTGCGTTCAGATGCCCGGGGACACCGGGGTCGTTGCCCACGAAGCGGTACATGTTGGCGCAGACACCCGAGGGGGTCGGGCAGCTGATGTGGTTCGTCGAGGGCAGCAGCACGTCGTACGCGCCGTTGAAATCGGACTCGACGGTCGTGACCAGCCGGTTGGCGAAGTCATAGATCCCGACCGGTGCGAAGGACACACCCGTCTTCTCCCCGAAGAGCGTGGACCGCGGGTCGGTGGAGAAGTTGATGTCGTCCACGATCAGGCCGCGCAGACGGGCCGGGACGGGGACATCCGTGAAGATGTTGAACATGGGCACGACGGACTTGCCGTTGTTCACCCGCACCAGTTTGGTGTCGCAGGTCGGCTTGGCTGCGCCTTCATAGGGCGACCCACCCATGCCCAGGAACGGGGGGTTCGAGACTGCTGTCGAGGCCGGCACGGTGACCCCGACGGGGACCCCGTTGGTGCCGTCGCCGACCACTGCGGGGTAGTTGTCCGTCTTGCTGCCCGCGAGGTCGACGGTGTGGAGCGTTCCTGCGCATGCCGGCGGCGGCACCTGCGGAACAATCTGATCGCCGTTGGCGATGTTGATGTCTGTCTCGCTGGTCACCTTGTACAGGGGGTCGCCGGTGGCATCCTGCGGGATAGCGATCTTGACCAGGTAATCGCCGCTTCCGAGCGGCTGGAAGGTTCCGCCGTCGCACACGGGGTTGGCCGGATCTGTGGCGATCAACGTGCCTGTGCAGGCGTCGGCGAAGCCATAGTTGCCGTCAACGGCCGCACCGAAGTTGGCCGCCGATGTGCCCTGGTCAGTCGGGTACGGCCCGAACTGAACGCCCTGGATGAAGCTTGAGATGCACTCTCCCGATGTCTCCTGATTCGGCGCGAGCACGTTCTCGTCGAAGGCCACGGAGTTGTCTGCGGCGTGGACGAGAGGCTTGCCGTCGACATCCCGGGCTACGCATCCGGTCGGGCGGCTCCAGTGTTCGGAGAGGTAGGTGTTCAGCAGCTTCCCCTTGGCCAACGACCCGTCCGGCGCGAGCTCGAACGCGTCGTTCGTGCCACCACACGGTGCGGTCGTCGTGCCGCAGTCGACCGTGGACCAGAGCTCAACGGGCACGTCGGAAACGCCAGGCTGCCAGTCCTCTGATGCGGCATATTGCGGGTCGAGCTCATTGCGGGTCGTGTCGTAGCTGACCGAGCCGACGATGCCGCCATTGCGGGGGTCGATGCCGTTGGCGCCTGTCGAATCGTAGGAGTGAACGCCCCAGTCCATCGTGCCGCTGAGGCCGATGATACTGAGCACGCTGACGTCGACGCCGGCGCCTTTCACCGTGGTCGGGGTCGGCTGGTTGTCTGACTGGTAGGTGACACCGGTCGTGTAGAAGGAGTTGTTGAAGTTTTCCATGACGGTCCACTCGCTGAGGGGGTATGCGCTCTCGAAGTGGTAATACCCGGTGCTGTCGGTGGTGACGAGGTTCGTCCCTCTGTCCATCAGCGAGTTGTCCTGCTTGCGCATGGTTAGCGTGAAGTTGGGCATGCCGGTCTCGCCCGGGTCTTTCACGCCGTTGCGATTGGTGTCGTTGAAGACGTACCCGTCGTATTCGGTCCACCAGCCGCTGTCCGGCAGATTACCCATCTTCACCGTCTCGCCGTTCTTCACGGTCACATTGACCGAGTCGAGGAAGTGGTTCTGCGGCTCGTCCCACCAGCTCAGGCTGTAGTTGCCGTCGGGCACGCCCGAGATGTCGAAGGTGCCGTCCGTGCCGCCGTGACCCACCCAGACTGCCTGGTCGCCGGCCTGCAGGTCGCTGAGCGAGAGCCACGGGTTGACGATCGGCTTGCCCATCTTGCTCCCGGTCAGACCGAGCCAGTGGTTGAAGTCGCCGCCCTTGGGCGGGCTGTACTGCTTGACGTTGACGACCGCGCCTGTGATGTGGCCCGAGCCGGCGGTCAGGGTGTTCGTGGGCTTCACGAATCCGAAGATCGGCCCGGGTACGGGTTCGCCGGCCAGCAGGGCCTCGGTGTCGTATCCGGTGCTGCCCTCCATCACCCAGGCGTCGAAGTCGTGGTTTCCTTCAAGGGTCGTGGTCTGGATCCAGGTCTGGTTGGGCGGGGCCGAGGCGGTGAGCGCGTAGCGGTTGCTTCCCAGGTGGGGCATGGTCAGGATGCCGTCGGCATCGCTGACGCAGTGGCCGCCTGACCCCGCGATCGGCACGGGGAGCATGCCCGCGTCGAGGCTGGCCAAGGGGATCACGTGGCTGATCGGGTCCTCACCCTGGTACACGGTGCACAGGGGGTTGCCATAGACGTCGGTCTGCACCTCGCCGAGGGTGTCGGCGATGTGGCCGGTGAAGCCGGCCAGGCCCGGCTCGCCCTGGTCGAGGGTCCCGTTGGTCGTCGCGCTGTCCTGGAAGATCTGCGCCCGGAGCGTCGAGTCGGGAAGGGGCGTCGGCTGCAGTTCGACGGTGACGAGACCCGGGTCGGCGAGCGGAACGGTGAAGTGCGCGCCGTCGATCTTGTAGCCGTCGGAGAGCACAGAGATCAGGTAACGCCCGTTCGGCAGGGCCAGGCCGCTGGCGAAGTCGGCTTGGTCGCCCTGGCGCACGATCGGGCTCGTGGTGTGCGGAGTCTCCCTGATCGACGTCCACTCGCAGGAGCCCGGATACCCGGCGTCGAGGGTGTTGCAGCCGGAACCGAGCGCCGGCGTCCGCTGGACGGTCGAACCGGTGTTGTCCTCGTTGATCATGTAGGTGAAGTTCGGGATGGCGGCACCCTTGGCGACTCCCGCACCCGAGAAGGCGCGAGGCTCCGTGCGTGCGCTGATCACGTTCAGCGTCAGGCTGCTCGTCGTCGCGGCCTCGGCGGGCAGCGCGGGCGGAGCCGAGAGCATCGCTATCGGCATGACCACGGCAGTGGCGGCGATCACAATCCGCTGCCACAGAGGCCGCCTCGACGGCGTGAACCCGGACAAGTCTCTCGTCGATTCCATGGTGACCTCCAACGTCTGGAAGGCTCCATGCTGGTCGGACGCGACCTGGCGACCAAGCCGCACCTGAGGGATGCTCGTCTCCCCAAAATTGGGGGGCGAGCACCCCTGCCCCCTGAATTGGGTGGTCGGGCACCCCCAGCGTGAGGCTTGTCGGCCCAGGGTGCGGTGGTCACGATGGGAGCCCATCCTCCCCGGAGTCCGGCGTGGCAAACCCCCGTGCCGCGCTTGTTGCCCGGGCCGGTCCGTGTCACGATGGCCGGGCATCGACCCGGTCGATCTGCCCGTCCATCACCCGAAGCTGGATTGCGGAGGCTCATGAGTGCACCACGAGGTGTCCGTCGGATCAGCCGCCGTGCGGAAACTCACCCGGCCTCCCGACTGGCGCCTCCGCTCGCAACGATCGCGATCGTCGTGCTCGTGATCACGGGGATGCCGACGCCGGCACGGGCGGACGCCGCGCAGCCCGTGGACCAGCCGGTTCCGGTTGCAACGACCGCAGTCACGCCGGATCCGATACCCACGCCCTCGCCCGATCCAACGCCTGCGACGACGACGACGGCGACGGCAACACCGACGGCGATACCGGAGCCCACGCCCACTCTGGCACCGTCGCCAGAGCCCGCGCCGACGGCGACGCCGGAACCAACGCCCGCTCCTCTTCCGACGTCGACACCGACGCCGACGCCCGAACCAACGCCCGCTCCTCTTCCGACGTCGACACCGACACCGACGGAGACCCCGGAACCAACGCCCACTCCGATTCCGGCGGCGACGCGACTGCGCACGTCGTCGAGATTCGCGGTCAGCCTGGACAGGGTATCCAGTGTGCCGAGCTGAAACAG
>NZ_JASJXJ010000075.1:0-17625 GCF_035018685.1 Cryobacterium sp. RTC2.1 | reverse complement strand
CCTGTGGGGGCAGTCCACATCAAGCGAGGGGCAACGATGTCAGACCCGGCCGGCGGCGATTCAGCCGCACCCGATCCATTCGCGCAGCACGCGGGCACGGTGCTCTGGCCCGGCTCGCTCCGCGACCTGACCGACACGACCCTGTGCCCGGCCTGCCAGACCCCGCTCGCGCCATACGGGTGCCCGTCCTGCGGGCTCGACCTGCGGCATCCTGTCGCCGCCGAGCTGCTGGCCGTGTCAACGGATGCCGCGAAACTGCTCGACCGGCGCGTGGCGCTGATCGGGCGCCTGCGTTTCGACGCCGCCCGGGCCCGGGCCGCCGCCCAACAGGTGCAGCACACGCCGACCGCGCCGGCTCCGGCGCCTCCCCTGTCCTGGCTCCCCCAACCGCCGGCGACTGCTCCCCTGGTGGTCCCGATCGCGGCTTGGGCTTCGACCGCGCCATCGGTGCCGGTTCCGTCAGAGCACGCGACGCCGACGCCCTCCCGATCAGCGCCCGCGCTGTCCACGCCGGCCCACCAGTCCCCGCCGCGGCAGGCACTCCCGAAGGCCGCACTTGCGCCGCGGGACCCCTCGCTCCCGCCGAAACGGTCGAGCGTGCAGATCCTGCTGCTCGTGGTCGGGGTCACGCTCGTGTCGGTCGCCGCGATCTTCTTCCTCACGGTCGCCTGGATCTTCGCCGGGCTCCTCGTGCGTTCCCTCATCGTCGGGGCATTCACGGCCGGGGCGCTGGTCACGGCCGCGGTGCTCAAGCGCCGCGGACTCGGGGTCACGGCGGAGGGCATCGGCGCCCTCGCGGTCGTACTCGTGCTGCTCGACGCCTGGTCCCTCCGGCAGAACGACCTCTTCGGGCTCGGCGCGGCGGAGTCCGACGGCTACTGGGGGGTGACGCTCCTCGTGTGCACCGGGCTGTTCCTCGGCTGGCACGCCGTATCCGGGCTGCGGGTCGCGAGTGTCGCCGGCTTCGCGGCCGCCGCGCCCGGGCTCGGCCTGCTCGTCTCCGCCGCGGCGGTCGGCCAGAACGACCTGACCCGGGTCTACCTCGCGTGCCTCGGGGCATCCGTCGGCGCGCTCATCCACCGGTTCACCCGGGCGTCGACGCCGAAGGGCGCCGCCGCGCCGGTCGGTCGTTGGCCAGGCGCCGACCGGGCGCCCGAGCGGGCGATCGTGTTCGGTTTCGCCGTCGTGTCGCTGCTCGGTGCCCTCGCAACGGCCCCGTTCGTGGAGACGGGCAGCGAACTCTCCCCGCTCTGGCTGCTCGGTGCGGTCGCGCTCGTCGCCGCCGTGCACTCCGTCACGATCCTCGGGGTGCGCGCGGTACCTCCGGCCCAGGCCCCGGCCGACCCTGCCCAATCGGTCGCCTCAGCCTCTGCCCCGGCCGGCCCGGGCGCAGGCTCGCTCGCCTTCGCCTGCTTCTGTTCGGCCGTCGCGGCCCTCGCGCTCGCCCTGATCGCCCTGATCGTCGCGATCCGCACCACCAGCATCCCGCTCCTTGTCACGGCGCCCCTGCTGGTCGCGCTCACCCTCGCGCTCGGCCTGGAGCTCGTGTCCAACCGCGCCGCCGGTCCGCGGCGCACCGCCGAGCGCGTCGCGGCCCTGACGGCGGCCCTCGCCGCGGGCTATTTCGCCCTCGCGACGGTCTCCAGCGCCGCGTGGCCGCTCGGCGTCGCGCTCGTGCGTGGCCTGACTGTGTTCGCGAGCGACCCAGGCAGGCCGTTCAACCCGCTCCTCTCCTGGTTCGACGAGCTGGACAACCCGGTCGGCCCGAACAGTCTCTGGGCCCTCAGCGCCCTCGTCGCAGCCGGCGCCCTGGCCGCCGTCATCTGGCACGCCGGGGGGCTGCTGCACGCTCGCACGCGCCTGGTCGCGGCGGTTTTCGCGGCTACTCTCGTGCTCGCGGTCCCGTTCGCGGGGCAGCTCCCCGGCTCGGTATGGCTGGTCACCCTGCTCTTCGGGCTGCTCGGCGGCGGCGCGCTGTTCGCCCTGCTCGCGCACCAGCGCGACCGGCTGCCGCTCGGTTCCCTCCGTCCCATCGTGCTCACCCTCGTCATCGTGAGCGTCTCCCTCGGTTTCCTGGTCGGCTGGGCGCGGTCGGACACCTGGTGGATCGGCACAGCCACCGGCATCCTCGCGCTCGTCGTCGCCCGCGGCCTGCTCGACAACGTCCAAGAAGCCCACATCGCGGGAACCCCCGACCGCCCCGCGCACAGCGGGCGGGAACAGGGACGCGGCGCGCTCCTGGCGGGCGCGCTCCTGCTCACCCTGCTCGCCGTCATCGTCGCGCCGTGGGCGCTCACCCTCGGCGCCCGGCCGCCGGCGACCGTGCTGCTCGTGGACCAGCTGCGCGGCCTCACCCTCGCGACCGCGCTCCTCCAGCTTTTCTTCGCGGTGCCGCTGCCCCGCTGGGTGCAGCCCACCGAGCGCCGCTGGGCCTTCCGGACCCTGCTCGCCCCCACGATCCTGGCCTTCGCCCTGCCCGTCGGGGACCTCGCCGCCGCCCTCGACCCGACCGGTCGCGCCGTCCTGCTGCAGCCCGAACCGGCAGCGGGCATCATCCACACTGTGCTGCTGCTCACTGCCGCCGTGCTCTGGCTCACGCTCCGCGGCAACCGCGCCGCCGCTCCCATCGAGCGGCTCACCGCGATCGTCGCGATCGCCCCGGTGCTGTTCCTGCTGTTCGGCGCCGTGCTCCGGGCAGCGGATGCCCCCGCCACCGTCGCCGACGTGGCCGCGCCGGCCGCCGCCATCCTGTGCTGCGCCCTCGGGCTCACGCTCGTGTCGCTCGCGCTACGCACGTCGCCCGGGACGGTGTCCCGCGGTCACTCCGACCGGCTCGCCCTCGAGGTCGGCGCACTGCTCGTGCTCGGCCCGGCAACGATCACGGCGATCGCCACGAGCCGCCCGCTCGGCTGGGTCGCGCTCCTCCTCGCCGGCCTCGCCGCGCTCCTGGCCGCGATCGCCCCCGACGGGCTCTTCGGCTCGCACTCCGCGCGACGGCACCTCGGCTGGGTGGCGCTCTGCCTCGGAATCGCGGGCCTCTGGCTCGGCCTCTCCCGGTCAGGCACCGAGGCCGTGGAACCCTACGTGCTGCCCGTCGCGGCGGTCCTGCTCGTGCTGGCCGCGCTCATCCGCCGCTTCGGACTGGTCGACCGCAGGACGGCCGGGAGCCCCGTCGCCGCTTGGCTCACCCTCGCCGGGCTGCTCGTCGCGCTCGTGCCCGTCGCGCTTGTCGCCGGGACCGGCCCGCTCGCCCGCCCGCTCGCGGTCAGCGGCGTCTCGGCCGCGCTGCTGCTCACTGCCTGCGCCCTGCGCTGGACCCCGCCGCGGTCCGGGTACCTCGCCGCGGCCGCGGCGAGCGGCACCCTCGGGCTGCTCGTGACGAGCGGCGGCCGGATCGTGGCGCTCCTCCGCTCCACCGAAGACGCAGGGCTCCTCATCGAGGCCTGGCTCCTGCCCGCACTGCTGGTTCTCGTTGTCGCCGGCATCCTCAGCGCACGCTCCGGGCGACGGATGCTCGGGGACGCCTCGGGTCCCGGTGACGCCCACCTCACGGCCAGGCTCGCCGTGCGCACCGGATACGGCCTGCTCACGGTCGCCGTCACCTTCGGGTCACTCGCCGAGGTCCTCAGCCTCGCCGCAGCGGCCCCCGACGAGACCCCGCTCGCCGCTCCGCGCGTCGTGCTGCTCGCCCTCGCCTGCGCGGCGGCGCACGTCGGTCTGATCCGGTGGGACCGCACCAGGGAGGGCCGCGCTCTCGCCTGGGCCGCCCTCGGCGGCGCCGGCGTCGCACTGCTCGGCGGATACCTGCACGGTGTCCCGGTTCCGCTCGAGATCGTGACGGTTCCGGTCGGACTCGTGATCGTCGGCGGGCGCCTCCTCGCCGCCGGCCAGTTCCACAGCCCCGTCCCGGCCACGGCCGCGGACTCGGGCGCGGCCCGGTCGACCCGGTTCTGGATCCAGGCCGGCCTCCTGCTCGCCGTGCTCCCGAGCGCCACGATCCCGCCGACACCGGACGGGTCCCTGCTCCGCCCGATCCTCGTGCTCACCTTCGGCGGCGCACTCGCGATCGCCGGCGCCACGCTCACAGCGACACCGGCGTGGCGTCCGCTGGCCTGGCCGGCCGTCTCCGCCGGACTCGTCGCCGTGCTGCTCACCGCCCTGAACCGAGTCAGCCCGCTCCTCGACACCGTCCCGGCCGGGCCGGATTCCCGGCTCGAGGGCTGGCTCCTGCCCGCGGCTGTGCTCGTGGCCGCGACCGGAATCGCCCTCCTGGCCGCGGCCCGCCGCGGCCCCGTCGCCGGTCTCGCCGCGGCCGTCGGCGACCACCCACCGACTGGCCCGGTCGACGGCGATGCGCGCGACGGCATCCGCTTCACCGGTTCGACGCCCGGCCCGGTGCGGACCGGCCCGAGACAGGTGCCGGCCACGGATTCCGCGACGTCGGCGCTCGGCTACGGTCTCGTGATCCTGGCGATGGCCGGCGTGCTCGGGGCCGAAGTCGCCGCGCTCGGGTATGCGCCTCTCGCGACGATCCGCGTCGTGCTGCTCGCCTGGACATTCTCCGCGGTGCACGTCTCGGTGTTCCAGCTCGACCCGGGCCGGGCCGGCCGCTGGGTCGCGTGGCTGGCCATCGCCGCCGGCGGAGTCGCGGTGCTCGCCGGCTACGGCCACGGCGTTCCGCACCCGATCGAGATCGTGAGCGTTCCGCTCGCCCTCGCGCTCGTCACGAGCGGCTGGCTGCACCTCGAGGCGACGCCGTCCGCGCGCAGCTGGCCGTGGCTCGCACCGGGCCTCTTCGTGCTGCTCGGTCCGTCGCTCCTGCTCGACGTGACCGAGAGCCCGCTCTGGCGGGTCGTCGGGCTCGGAGTACTCGCGGTCGCCGTGCTGCTGGCCGGCCTGTGGCAGCGGTTGCAGGCGCCGTTCGTGCTGGGCGCCGTGGTGTTGCTCGTGCACGGTCTCGCCCAGCTGTGGCCGTGGATCGCGCTGGCCTACGAGGCCGTCGCCTGGTGGCTGTGGCTCGGCATCGGCGGCACCCTGCTGATCGTGCTCGCTGCCCGCTACGAGCAGCGGATCCGCGCTCTCAAGCAGATCGCGCTCGGCATCTCGTCGCTCCGCTGACGGGTCAGCGCAGCGACACCGTCGCGTGTCGCCGCCCCCTGCCGTGACGCGGGCGCGCTGTCAGCCGAGATCGAAGGTGACCCCGGTCAGGCGTTCGCTTTCCGACCACAGGCGCACGGCATCCGCGTGGTTGCCGGCCCGTTCGGACCGCCCGACCGGATGCGGGTGGCCGTGCTGCTCGCCGAAGCCGTCCGGCCCGACGAAGGTATTGCCGGCGAGTCCCGGCTCGGTCGCAGCGTAGAGCGTGGGCAGCGCCCCCATCTCGGCCGGCTGGGCGAGGACCCGGTTGGCGAGATCCGTCAGACGGCGTTCGAAGCCGTTGTTGTTGCCGCGCATGCTTGCGCCGACGGACTGCAGGTTCGTACGGGCGTACCCGGGGTGGGCGGCGAGGGCGAGCAGGGGTGCCCCTGCCGCGTCGGCCCGGCGCTGGAGTTCGCTTGTGAAGAGCAGGTTGGCGAGCTTGCTCTGGCCGTAGGCAGCCCAGGCCTTGTACTTCTGCGCGCCCATCAGGTCGTCGAAGTCCATCCGGCCGCGCCGGTGCAGTGCGGAGGAGAGCGTGACGACCCGGGCCTTCCGGCCGGCGTAAGGGCCGGTGACCGCGTCCGGGCCGGTGGCCGCCGCGGCGCGGGCGAGGAGGCCGGGCAGCAGCAGCCCGGTGAGGGCGAAATGGCCGAGGTGGTTGGTGCCGAACTGCAGTTCGAATCCGTCGACGGTCCGGCGCTCCGGCACGTTCATCACGCCCGCGTTGTTGACGAGGACGTCGAGTCCTTGGGGGTGCTCGGCGAGCCAGGCACTCGCGAAGGCCCGAACCGAGGCGAGGCTGGACAGGTCGAGCTCGCGCACCTGCACCGCGGCATCCGCCGCCCGGTCGGCCGGCAGCCCGGCCAGGATGCGCCGCGCTGCGCCTTCGCCCCTGGCGAGATCACGCACGGCGAGGGTGACGGATGCCCCGTGCCCGGCCAGCTCGGACGCCGTCACGAATCCGAGCCCCGAGTTCGCTCCCGTGACGATAATCGTGCGACCCCGGAGGTCGGGGATGTCCGCGGCGGTCCAGCCGGGCTTCTTCGGCGACTTCTTCGGAGAAGCGGCGGTCATTTCGACAGCTCGATCCGGTAGCGCACGTGGTTCCGGTCGGCGCTCGCCTGCCAGAACTCGATCTCGCTCGGCTGCAGCGCGTAAAGCCGCCAGCTCGGGTTGGGCCGGCCGTCGGCGCCGGGGCGCTCGTCCCAGTCCTGCGCGGATGCCCGGGCCGAGAGCTCGATCACCGAACCGACAACGCGCACCTGCCTGCCCAGCTGCGGCCAGTAGAAGTTCATCGCCGCGCTCGGGTTCTCACTGAGCTCGAGGCCCTTGCGCGAGGTCGCGGAGCTCGCGAAGTGCCAGCCGGCCTCGTCGATGTTCTTGAGGATCAGCATCCGTGAGGACGGCTGGCCGGCAGCGGTCGTCGTGGCGAGGCTGAAGGCGTGCGGCTGCGGCACCCCGGCGGCGAGGGCGGCGGCAAGCCAGACCTGGAAGAGCCGGGCGGGATCGGACTCGGCGGCCTTCGCGTCGAAGGGCGGGAGGGAGGCCGGGAAGTCCGGCAGGGAGCGCAACAGGGAACGGAAGGATTCGGTCACGCGCCGAGCCTAGCGGGATCGACTGGGATCGACCGGGGTCGCGGAGGAGCCCCGGATGATCAACCGGCTGGGCAGGCGCACGGACTCCGGCGTGCCGCCGTCGATCACGGTCCTGAGCATGTCGACGGCGATCCGGCCCATGTCCGCGACACTGTGCGCGATGACGCTCACGGGCGGATCGAGCAGGGCGAGCCAGTCGATGTCGTCGAAGGAGACCAGGACGACGTCGGTGCCGATCCGGAGGCCGAGCTTCTGGATCGCGCCGATCGCGCCGAACGCCATCGGGCTGTCCGCGACGAGAAGCGCGGTCGGCGGTTCATTGAGTGCGAGCAGGGTGCGCACGGCGGCCGAGCCGCTCTCGGGCTGGAAGTCGCCGAAGACGATGAGCGCTGGGTCGAGGCTGAGGCCCCGGTCGCCGGCGGCCCGGACGAAGCTCGCGTAGCGTTCACGGCCGGTCGAGGTGGACTGCGGCCCGGCAATGTAGCCGATCCGGGTGTGCCCGAGCGCGGCGAGATGATCGACCGCCTCCCGGATCCCGGTGTCGCTGTCCGTCGTGACGCTCGGCAGGTCGATGCCCTCGATGGTGCGGTCGATGAAGACGGCCGGGATCTCCCGTCCGACGACCGAGCGGATGCTGCCGCTCCCGTCACCGAGCGGCGCGACGATGATGCCGTCGACGCGCCGGGCGATCAGGTTGTCGAGGTACCGGTCCTGCTGGTCCTTCCGCTCGTTCGCGTTGCCGAGCAGCGTCACGAAGCCGTGCACGAGGGCAGCCTGCTCGACCGTGTGGGCGAGGTCCGCGAAGAACGGGTTCCGGACATCCGGCACCAGCAGGCCGATCGCGTGCGTGCGGGTGGACCGGAGCGCCCTGGCCTGGGCGTTCGGCCGATAGTCGAGCTCCGCGACGGCCGCCTGCACCCGGGAGCGGGCGTCCGCCGAGGTGGCGGGGTTTCCGGAGAGCACCCGGGACGTCGTCGCGACGGAGACGCCGGCGAGCGCGGCAACGTCCTTGATGGTGATCGTGACCATCACTGCACCCCCTGCCCTGCCGGGACTGCGTCAAGTGGAAACGTTTCCAAGCTGATGCCCAGACTATTGCGGAGGCGCAGAGGTGTCAAAATGCGGGAGGGGGTTGTCATTCCGCCCTCCACCGACTCGAGGAGACCCCATGGCCCAGATCGTTCAGTACAGCAAATTCGGCGGACCCGAGGTGCTCGAGCTGGTCGAGGTGGCCGAGCCCCGGGCATCCGCCGGCGAAGTCGTGGTCGCGGTCCGGGCGGCGGGCGTGAACCCGATCGACTGGAAGATCCGCAGGGCCATCCGCCCGACGGGCCCGATCACGACGCCGAGGCGGCCGGGCTCCGACGCCGCCGGGCGGATCGTCGAGGTCGGCGCCGGCGTGACCGGCTGGTCGGTCGGGGACGCCGTGATCGTGCTCGGCGCCGCTGGCGCCTATGCCAGCCACCTGACAGCGACCCCCGCGCAGCTCACTCGCAAGCCGGACGCACTCGGCTGGGCGGAGGCCGCGGCCCTCGGAGTGCCGGCCGGTACGGCCTACCAGGCGCTCCGCTCCCTCGGACTGGGATCGGCGGACACCCTGCTCATCCACGGCGGTTCTGGCAGCGTCGGACAGGCCGCGATCCAGTTCGCCCTGCTCGACGGCGCGACCGTGATCGCGACGGCGAGCGAGCCGAACCAGGCCCGGCTGGCCGAACTCGGCGCGATCCCGGTCGTGTACGGGCCCGGTCTCGTCGATCGCATCCGTTCGGTGGCTCCCCGGGGCGTCGACGTCGTCCTGGATGCCGCGGGCACCGACGAGGCCCTCAAGGCTTCCTTCGCGCTCGTCGCCGACCGCAGCAGGATCGGCACGATCGTGGTCGGCCGGAAGGCGGCGGAGCTCGGCATCCAGGCCTGGTCAGGCGGCAGCCCGGTTCCGCTCACCCCGGAGCAGGTCGAGCTCAGGGCGGCGGGCCTGCGACTTGCAACCGAGCTGGCGGCCGCCGGCCGGTTCGATGTCGAGATCGCAGCGGTCTTCCCGCTCGCCGAGGCGGCCGCAGCCCAAGAGCTCAGCGAGCACGGGCATCCGCGCGGCAAGATCGTCCTGCTGCCCTGACCCGCCCGGACGGTCAGCGACGCCCGACGAAGTCGTCCATGGTGTTGTAGACGCCGAAGACGCGGCCGGCCACGAGATCCCAGACCGGCAGCGGCAGGATGCCCCGCAGCACTTTCGACAGACCGACCGTCCACGGCATGGTCACCTGCGGAGTCCCGGCGAGCATGGCCCGCCAGACCCGGTCGACGACGTATTCCGGTGTGAGTATGGGAGTCAGGAGCGGCCCGCGCGCGCCGTCGAACATGCCGGTCGAGATATAGCTCGGCGACACCGTGGTGACCTTGACCCGGCTGAAACCCTGCTGCACGAGCTCGAGCCGCAGGGAATCGCTCCAGCCGATCAGGGCGGCCTTCGAGGCCGCGTACACGCTCATCCTCGGGTTGGAGAGCAGGCCGGCCGCCGAGGCGATGTTCACGATCCGCGATTCCCGGCCGTTGGTGCTCATCATCCCCGGCAGGAACTCGCGGGCGATGTACATCGGGGCGAGGGCGTTGATCTGCATGGTGGGGCGAGTGTCGTCGCCGTTGTCGTGTTCCCAGAAGAAGGCGCCGCGCACGATCCCGGCGTTGTTGATCACGATGTCCGGATTTCCGATTTCCGTGCGCACGCGTTGGGCTGTCTGCGCGATCGCACCCAGGTCTCCGATGTCGACGACGTACGGAAACACCGCGGTCGAGCCGGTGGCCCCCTCGGAGAGGCGAGCGGCCGTCCTGGTGAGAGCGGCGGCGTCCCGATCCCACAGGATCACCGCCCGCGCCCCCTCTGCGACGGCCCGCTCGGCGTAGAGGCGGCCCATGCCGCTGGCAGCGCCGGTGATCAGCACGCGGGCTCCGGAAACGGTTCGAGTCATGCCTCCATCATTCATCATCGCCGCCGGTCCGGGAGCCGCCATCCTGGGGAGCGCCCCGGAAGCCCAGTGCATACCCAGCCCCGGCTGGCATCGTGGACGCAACCGATCGACGACTCACAAGACGACTGACCAGGAGCACACCATGGGATTCCTCGACCGCCTCTTCGGCCGCGACGAACAGGGCAGCACGGCACAGGCCCGCACCGCGCCCACCACGCGTGGCGCCGTCCCGCAGCGCACCGACGACGAGATCGCCGTCGAGCGCTACCAGTACCTGTTGCGCACGGCGCCGCCGGAGACCATCGAGCAAGTGCACACCGAGGCCTTCGCCAAGCTCACCGACCAGCAGCGCGACCTGCTCTTCCAGCGCCTCACCGAGAACGCCACGCCGAGCGAACGCCCGGCCGACGCCGCGCCAGCGACGCTCGCGAAGGCCGCCACCCGTGCAGAGCTCCGCGAGCCCGGCACCCTCGAACGCACCCTCGGCCGCCAGGGCCAGGGCGGCCTGGGGTTCGGCGGCATGGTCGGCAGCACCATCCTCGGCACGGTCGCCGGTTACGTGATCGGGTCCGCGCTCGTGAGCGCGTTCCTGCCGGACCCGGGGGCGACGGATGCCGCAGCGAGCGATTCAGGGACCGATTCCGGCGGGGACTCCGCGAGCGACACGAGCACGGATGCCGGAGCGGACACGGGGTCCGACACCGGCGGTGACTTCGGCGGGGGCGACTTCGGCGGCGGGGACTTCGGCGGCGGCTTCGACTTCTGAGCCGTCCGCCCCGGAACGGCCGTGCCCAGCACGACCGCGCCGGGCACGGCCGGGCGATAGCCTGACAGGAGCGTCCCGGTCGGAACGCCGAGAGGACAGGCCAGTGAGCACCCGCACTCCCGGCACTCTCGTGCTCCTGCGGCACGGCGAGAGCACGGCGAATGCCTCCGGCCTGTTCACCGGGATCCTCGACGCGCCGCTGTCCGATCTGGGGGCGGCAGAGGCCCGGTCCGCCGCCAGGCTGGTAGCCTCGGCGGGCCTCCACCCCGACGCCGTGTTCACCTCAGCCCTGCAGCGGGCCCGGCGAACGGCCGACATCCTGGTCGAGGAGCTGCGACAACACCCAGCGGCCCCGCAGGCCGACTGGCGGCTCAACGAGCGCAACTACGGAGCCCTGACCGGTCGCTCGAAGGCCGACGTGCGGGCGGAATTCGGCGAGGCCCAGTTCCTGGCCTGGCGCAGGTCGGTCAACACCGCTCCGCCCCCCTCGACGACGAGGCTTTCGCGGCCGCGCGCGAATCGCCCCTGTTCCGCGGGCTCCCTGCCGAAGCGCTCACCCGCACCGAGGCGCTCAGCCATGTCATGGCGAGGGTCGGCCGGTTCCACGCCGAACAGGTGGTTCCGCGCCTCCGCCTCGGCCAGACCGTGCTCGTCGTCGCCCACGGGAACTCGCTCCGGGCCTACTGCGCGCTGCTGGACGGCCTCGACGACCACGCGATCCACCGGCTCAATCTTCCGACCGGGCATCCGCTCGTCTATCGCTTCACGGCCGCCGACCTGGCGCAGGAACCCACGGGCGCGCTCCCGCGGCAGCCGCTCTCGGCGGGCGGCCACTACCTCGATTCCGCCGCCGCACTGCCCGCCGCGGCCCGGCTCACCGCCGACGGCGGCACCTAGTCCCCTCGAGTTGCGGATGCCACAAGTCAGGGCCGGGAGTGCTGCGGAACCGTGAGCAGGCGACAGGTGGTCGCGACGGCCTTCTCGAGGTTGGCCGCGCCGGCGGCGAGCGCCTCCGCCAGGGTGCAGACGCCCAGGACGATCGGAACGAGAGCGGCGAACCCGTGCCCGTAGAGCGCCTCGGCACCCTCCCCGACCCGGCCGGCGAAGGCGATCACGGGCACGCCGTGCCTGGCCGCGGTTTCCGCGACGCCGAGCGGGGTCTTCCCGCCGAGGGTCTGGGCGTCGATGCTGCCCTCCCCCGTGAACACGATGTCGGCGCCCGCCATCGACTCGGAGAGGTGGGCGGCCTCCATCACGACGTCAACGCCGCGCTGCATCGTGCTGTCGAAGAAGGCGAGGAAGGCCGCTCCGAGCCCGCCGGCGGCGCCGGCGCCGGCGACCGTGGCGACCTCGCGGCCCGTCATCGACGTGACGACGGACGCGAAGACGCCGAGGGCAGCGTCGAGCTCGGCCACGGTCGACTCATCCGCACCCTTCTGGGGTCCGAACACCCGGCTGGCCCCGCTCGGGCCGAGCAACGGGTTGGTCACGTCGCACGCGATCCGGAAAGACGTGTCCGCGAGTCGCGGATCGAACCCGGACAGGTCGATCCGGGCGAGGCGGGCAAGGGCTGCGCCTCCGCGGGGCAGCTCAGCGCCGCCGACGTCGAGCAGCCGCGCGCCGAGCGCCTGAAGCATGCCCGCCCCGCCGTCGTTGGTGACCGATCCGCCGAGCCCGACGATGAACCGGCGTGCGCCGCGGTCGAGCGCGTCAACGATCAGCCGGCCGACCCCGAAGGTGCTCGCGATCCGGGGGTCACGGTCGGCGACCGCGACGAGGTGGATGCCGGCGGCCGCGGCGATCTCGACGACCGCCAGGCCCTCGGCGGCCACGAACCCATAGGTCGCCGGAACCGTTCGTCCGAGCGCATCCTGCACCTCGGCCGTGACGAGGGTGCCGCCGAGCGCGGTCACGAGGGCGTCTGCCGTTCCCTCCCCGCCGTCGGCCATCGGCGCGACGATACACACGGCATCCGGGAACACCGAACGGATGCCGCGTTCCATCGCGGCCGCGGCCTCCGCCGCGGTCATCGATTCCTTGAAGGAGTCGGGTGCCAGAACGAACTTCATGCGGTGATCCTCTGCCGGGCGCAACCGATGGGGTGAGAAAAGGGGGCCGGGGAGATTTCCCCGGCCCCTTCAGTGTGGCCGTTTCGGCGGACCACGTCGATCTCAAGAGCCGTGGCTCAGAATGACACCCCGCAGACCAGGGCCGCATTCGCGTACGGCGTGGCCTCGCCCGTGCGGATGAAGAGCTTGGCAGACGCGGAGAGCGCCTTGAGATCCTCGTGGCTGATGTACTCGATCCCGTCGAAACGCTCGGCCAGCCAGGCACCCGCCGGGGCGCCCTTCGCTTCCTCGGCGGCGATGCAGTGCTGGAACACCATGTCGCTTGTGAGGGCATCGAGGACCTGCTCGAACCGCGGAATGCCGTGGACGAGAGCGAGGTCGACCACCGGCACCCCCGCCGGAATCGGCATGCCGCAATCGGCCACCAGGACCAGGTCGGTGTGCCCGAGTCTGGCGAGGGCGCCGCAGAGGTCGGCATTCAGGATGCCGGTCCGCTTCACTTCTCCACCTCGGGGAGTTCGTCGTCCGCGCCGGGATACGACTGCTGGGTGCCGAGCGTGCGCACCGCGAACGCGCCGACCCTGACCGCGAGGCGCACGGCGTCGAGGAGACTGGAGCCGGCGGCGAGCCGTCCGCTGAGCGCCCCGACGAAGGCATCGCCGGCGCCGGAGGAGTCGACCGCTGCGACCCGGGGCGAGGGAACCGTGGTCGTGCCGAGGGAATCGGAACAGATCGCACCCTGTTCTCCCCTGGTCAGCACCACGGCGGGAACGCCCCAGGCGCGGAGCCTGGCCACGAGCTCGGCGTCCCCACGGGGGATGTCCGTGCCAGGGTCGACGAGCGCGAGGACGAGTGCGGCCTCGTGCTCGTTGACGACGAGCGGGTCGGCCCGCCGGATCGTGGCGGGGTCGACGGCGATCACGGGAGCGAGGTTGAGCACGACCCGGCCGGTGGCCAGGCGGACGGCCGCCTCGATGCCGGCGGCGGGGATCTCGCCCTGCAGCACGACGACGGCGGCCCGCGCGATGAGGTCGGCGGCGTCACCGACGACATCCGCCCCCACGGCGGCGTTCGCCCCGGGGACGACGACGATGGTGTTCTCCCCGTCGTCGGCCACGGTGACGAGGGCGAGGCCGGTCGGGCCGTCGATGGCGGACACGGCGGACAGGTCGACGCCGGCCCGCTCGAGGAGAGCCATCGTGAGCCCGGCGACGGAATCGCTCCCGGTGGCGCCGACGAGGCTGACGTGCGCGCCCAGCCGGGCCGCTGCGACGGCCTGGTTGGCGCCCTTGCCGCCCGGCAGGAATTCCATCGACCGCGCGATCAGGGTTTCCCCTGGCGCGGGATGGCGCTCGACGACCATGAGCTGGTCGACGTTGATCGAGCCGACGACGACGATCGGGCCGCCGTCAGCGGTGGGGGTGAAGGAGCTCACTTGGTGAAGTCGCCCACGTTCGTCTTCGTGACGGTGACGACCTCGACGGGGACGGTCGCGTCGACCTTTTCGCCGGCGAGGGTCTTGACGGCCAGTTCGATGGCGAGCTTGCCGAGTTCGGCGGGCTGCTGGGCGATCGTGGCGGCGAGGGTGCCCGCTGTGATCGCGGCGAGTCCGTCGGTGGTTCCGTCGAAGCCGACGACCTTGACGTCGGTCCCGGCGCGGGATCCGAGCGCCTGCACGGCTCCGAGGGCCATCTCATCGTTCTCGGCGAAGACACCGGTCACCTCGGGGTGGGCCTGGAGCAGGTTCGTCGTCACGTCGAGTGCGGTGGCGCGGTCGAAGTTGGCGGTCTGCTTGGCCACGACGGTGATGTTCGGGTAGGCCTTCATGCCCTCTTCGAAGCCGGCGCCACGGTCGCGGCTCGCGCTGGTTCCGGAGACACCCTGCAGGTCGATGACGCTGCCCTTCTCGCCCATCGCGGTCGCGAGCTCGACCGCGGCCTGCTTGCCGCCGGCGACGTTGTCGCTCGCGACGAGGGAGGCGACGGTTGCGCCGTTGACGGTGCGGTCGACCGCGATCACCGGGATGTTCGCGGTGTTGAGCGCCTTGACGGCCGAGCCGGCGGCATCCGAGTCGACGGGGTTGACGATGACGAGCTTGGCCCCGCTCGATGCGGCCGTGGCGAGCTGGTTGGCCTGGGTCGCCGAGTCGTTCTGGGCATCCACGATGTTGAGCTGCAGGCCGGCGGCGGTCGCGGCGGCCTGGGCGCCGTCGCGCAGCTCGACGAAGAACGGGTTGTTCAGGGTGGAGACGGCCAGCACGATCTTGGTGCCGGATGCCGAGTCCCCACCGCCCCGGCCGCACGCGGTCGTGCCGACGAGGATGAGGGCGGCTGCGGTGGTGACGGCGGCGATTCTGCGGAAAGAGGACGACTTCATTGTGTGTTCCTTTGGTTTGAGCGATGGAGGGAAAGGGAGAAAGTGCGGGTGTGGAGGAATAGTGCTCAGCTGTTGCGCGTCTTGCGGCGCAGCACGTCGACGCCGACGGCGAGGGCGATCACGAGGCCGATGACGACCTGCTGCCAGAACGAGGTGACGTTCAGCAGGTTGAGGCCGTTGCGGATCACGACGAGCACGAGCGCGCCGACGAAGGTGCCCGAGATCTTGCCGAGGCCGCCAGAGAGCGATGCGCCGCCGATGACGACGGCCGCGATGGCGTCGAGCTCGTAGCCGGCAGCCGCCTGGGGCTGCGCGGAGTCGAGCCGGCCGGCGAGGAGGAGCCCGGCGAGCGCCGCGAACAGGCCGGCGAGGGCGAAGACGGTGACGAGGATGCGCTTGACCGGCAGCCCGGACAGGCGCGCCGCCTCGGCGTTGCCGCCGACCGCGTACATCGACCGCCCGATCACGGTGCGGTTGAGCACGAAGGAGGCGACGACGGCTGAGAGCAGGAGCACGACGATCGGCATCGGGACCGGTCCGAGGTTTCCGCCGAGGAAGGAAACCTCGGGCGCTGTCTTGATCGGGCGGCCGTCGGAGATGACGAGGGTGAGGCCGCGGGCGACGCTCAGCATCGCGAGGGTCGCGATGAACGAGGGCAGCTTGCCGTAGGCGTTCGCGAGGCCGTTGACCATCCCGGCGAGGAGCCCGGTGACGAGCCCGCCGATCAGGGTCAGCCAGCCGGGAAGCCCGGCGGCGACGAAGAGCCAGCTGGACACCATGGCCGCGAGGGCGGCGACCGCGCCGACCGACAGGTCGATGCCGCCCGCGACGATGACGAAGGTCATCCCGAACGCGAGCACGGCGACGGTGGAGACCTGGATGCCGATGTTCAGCAGGTTCTGCCCGGTCAGGAAGTCCGGGGTGGCGATGAAGAGGGCGAGGCACAACACGACGAGGCCGACGAGCGCTCCGTTGTTGGCAAGGAATTTCTTGTAGTCGACGCGGCGGCGCGCCGGGGCCAGGGTAGTCGTGGACATCGGTGTCATTCCTTCTCGTGGGTCGGTGCGTTGTCGCGGGTGACGGCGGCGAGGTCGCCGTCGGTCGTTGTGGTGATCGGTTCGTTGATCGGTTCGTTGATCGGTTCGTCGGATTCGATGTCGTCGACGATGGCGTCGATCTCGGTGCTGCCCGCTTCCCGGGCGGCGAGGGTCATCACGGCGTCCTGGGTGGCGTCCGCGGCGCTCAGCTCGCCGGCGATCCGGCCGTCCCGCATCACCAGGATGCGGTCGCTCATGCCGAGGACCTCGGGGAGTTCGCTCGAGACCATGACGATCGCGCCACCGGCATCCGTGATCGCGTTCATCAGTTCGTAGATCTCGACCTTGGCGCCGACGTCGACGCCGCGGGTGGGCTCGTCGAGCAGCAGCACGGTCGAGGCGGCGATGATCCAGCGGCCGAAGACGGCCTTCTGCTGGTTGCCGCCTGACAGTGCGCCGACGGGCTGGTCGATGGTGTGCATCCGGATGCGGAGCTTCTCGGCGACGGCCTGGGCCCTGCGGCGCTGGCCGGTGAAGTCCGCGAGCCCGAGGCGTGCGGTCGACGCGAGCGTCGCGTAGCCGAGGTTGTCGTTGACGGATGCCCCGAGCACGAGCCCCTGTCCCTTGCGGTCCTCGGGCACGTGGCCGATGCCCGCGGCGATCGCGGCCGGGATGTTGCCCTTCGGCAGCCGGTGCCCGCGCACCACAACGGCGCCGGAGTCGTAGTGGTCGACGCCCGCGATCGCCCGGATCAGTTCGGTGCGACCGGCGCCGACGAGTCCGGCGATCCCGAGCACTTCACCGGCGTGCACGGTGAAGCTCACGTCGCTGAACGAGCCGCTCGCGCTGAGGTTCTCGACCGCGAGGATCTCGGCCGGTTCGGCGAGCACGGGGGCGCGCCGGGGGAACTGGTCCTCGATGTTGCGGCCGACCATGAGCCGCACCAGCTCCGCTTCCGGTGTCGAGGCCGGCACCTCGGCGACGAATTCGCCGTCGCGCAGCACCGTGACCGTGTCGCCGACCTCGGCGATCTCGTCGAGGTGGTGGCTGATGAAGAGCATCGCGACGCCGCGGCGCCGGAGGTCGGCCATCACGGCGAAGAGCGCCTGGGTCTCGTGCCGGGTGAGTGCGGCTGTCGGCTCGTCGAGGATGAGGATGCGCGCGTTGATGCTGAGCGCCTTGGCGATCTCGACGAGCTGCTGCTTGGCGATGCCGAGCTCGCCGACCGGGGTGTCCACGTCGACGTCGAGACCGATCAGGGCGAGGGCGGCACGCGCCCGGTTGCGGAGGGCGCGCCGGTCGACCATGCCGTGCCTGGTCGGCATCCGCCCGAGCATCACGTTCTCGGCGACACTCATGGTCGGCACGAGGTTGAGTTCCTGGTGGATGGTGGCGATACCGAGGTCCTCCGCCGCGCGGGTCGTCGGGAGCGTCACGACGGCGCCGTCGACCACGATGTCGCCGGAATCGGGCTGGTATACCCCGGCCATCATCTTGATCAGCGTGGATTTCCCGGCGCCGTTCTCGCCGAGGAGCACCTGTACGTGGCCGGCGTAGACGCTCACGGTGACGTCCTTGATGACGGTCACCTGGCCGAAGGTCTTGCCCACGTTCTGCAGGGTGACCAGGGGTTGTGGATTCATTTCAGTGCGTCCTTACGCTGTTATGACTGGCTGTGGG
>NZ_JASJXJ010000074.1:0-17719 GCF_035018685.1 Cryobacterium sp. RTC2.1 | reverse complement strand
GTGCGGGCACCCGGTCCCGCCGCGGCGGGGGCGGGAGGTTCTGACTCACTTCACCCCATACAGCGGAAGCACACAGACACGCGCCACACTGGACCCGCCCGCAGAATCACTCGAAAGGACACTGTCATGACCAAGCAATCCATCTTCGGCCGCATCGCACAACTGGCCAAGGCGAACATCAACTCCCTGATCGACTCGGCAGAAGACCCGAAACTCATGCTCGACCAGATGGTGCGCGACTACAGCAACAGCATTTCGGATGCCGAGGGTGCCATCGCGGAGACGATCGGCAACCTGCGCCTCCTCGAGGACGACCACCGGGAGGACGTCGAGGCCGCGGCGGAGTGGGGCGGGAAGGCACTCGCCGCGAGCCGCAAGGCCGACGAGCTGCGCGCAGCGGGCAACGCCGTGGACGCCGACAAATTCGACAACCTCGCCAAGGTCGCGCTCGGCCGCCAGTTGCAGTCCGAGAAAGAGGCGAAGGCCGCCGAGCCGCAGATCGCCTCGCAGACCACCGTCGTCGAACAGCTCAAGACCGGTCTCAACGCGATGAAGGAGAAGCTCGGCCAGCTGTCCGCCAAGCGGGACGAGCTCATCGCCCGCTCGAAGACGGCCGCGGCGCAGACCAAGGTCATGGACGCCGTCAAGAGCATCGACATCATGGATCCCACGAGCGAGGTCAGCAGGTTCGAGGACAAGATCCGCCGCGAGGAGGCCAAGGTGCGCGGGGCGAACGAGCTCGCCGCGTCGAGCCTCGACGCCCAGTTCGAAAGCCTCGAAGACCTCGGCGAACTCACCGAGGTCGACGCCCGCCTGGCGGCGCTCAAGTCCTCCGGCGCGAGCGAGATCGAGAAGTAGCCCACGGCGCTAAACCGCCGAGAGGGCACACTTTTGAGTTCGGAGAACGTGCGCGATGCCCTCGCGCGCGACAAGCCGCGAGGCGCATACTGGAGTATGGCTCCCTCCTTCGTTGTCGTGCCGCAATGGCAGGGTTCGGTTTCTCCGCGCGCAATGCGCCTCAGCGATGGTGCGGAGGCGATCCGGGGTGATCTCCCGTCCTCCGCGACCGTCGAAGTCCCGGTTCCGGTCGAGGCCGGCGACGCGCAGGACACCGGCATCGACCGGTTCTCGAGCCTCGTCATGGTGCGCGAGCGCCTCACCCGTGCGCTGCGCGACTGCGTCACCCCCGTCCTCACGATCGGCGGCGAGTGCGGCGTCTCGCTCGCGGCCGTCGGCCACGCCTCGGCGCGGCATCCGGGCGGCCTTGCCGTGGTCTGGCTCGACGCCCACCCCGACCTGCACACCCCCGAATCATCGCCCTCCGCAGCTTTCGGCGGCATGGTGCTCCGGGCGATCGCCGGCGAGGGTGTCGACGGGCTCGTGCTCGGCGCGGACGAACGGGTGCCGTTCGACCGGATCGTGATCGCGGGAGCCCGCGACATCGACCCGGCCGAAGCCGAGCTCATCGGTGCGGCGGGCATCCGCAGCCTGTCGATCGAGGAGCTCGAGACGCCGGACGGCATTCTCGCCGCGGTCCGCGCGACGGGGGCGCCCGCGTTCTACCTCCACCTCGACCTCGACGTGCTCGACCCCTCCGTGCTGACCGGGCTCTCGAACCTCCTTCCCTTCGGACTGAGCGTCGAGACCCTCGGCCGCACGATCACTGCGCTCAGGGCCGAGTTCGAGCTCGCCGGTGCCACGATCGCGGGCTTCGCGCCCGCCTCCCCCGAGGCCGCGAACGACGACCTGCCGAGCATCCTCCGGATCATCGGCGCCCTCACCCGCTGACCCGCGCACCGCAACGTCGGAGATTTTCGCCACACGCCGTGAATCCGGGCAGCGGATGCCGCGGGTCGCGCAAAACTCCGACGTTGCGTTGTCCTGCACCGCGGGCAACGCCCCGAAACCCACCAGCACCAGGAAGGCATCCGTGAGCGAGCAGCGCAGCACCGAACAGAGCCGAACAGAGCACGACCCCGGCGGGCAGGACCGCGCCCACCAGGAACTCCGGGTGCTGACCGAGCGGCGCGGGCACGTGCTCCTGATCGGGCTGAACCGGCCGGAGAAGCGCAACGCCGCCGACCTGCTGATGCTGCAGCAGCTGTCCCTTGCCTACGGCGAGCTCGATCGCGACCCCGGGCTCAGGGTCGGCCTCGTCTACGCCGTCGGCGAGCACTTCACGGCCGGCCTCGACCTCGCCGACATCGGCCCGCGCCTCGGCCCGGACGGCATCGACATGGTGCCGGACGGCGGGGTCAACCCCTGGCAGGTCGACGGCCGAGCGGTCTCGAAGCCGGTGGTGATGGCCGTGCAGGGCACCTGCCTCACACTCGGGATCGAGCTCATGCTCGCGAGCGAGATCTCGGTCGCTGCCGCCTCGACGCGGTTCGGGCAGATCGAGGTGGCCCGCGGCATCCTGCCGTTCGGCGGAGCCACGATCCGGTTCCCCCGCGCGGTCGGCTGGGGCAATGCGATGCGCTGGATCCTCACCGGTGACATGTTCGATGCCGCGGAGGCCCTGCGGATCGGGCTCGTGCAGGAGGTCGTCCCCGACGGCACCGAGTTCGACCGGGCGCTCGAGCTCGCCGGGCGGATCGCCGCCCAGGCCCCGCTCGCGGTGCAGGCGACCCTCGCGAGTGCGCGAGACGCCGTGCGACTCGGCGATGCCGTCGCGGAGGCCGGGCTGCAGCCGACCCTCGGCGTGCTCGCCGCGAGCGAGGATGCCCGGATCGGCATGGAAGCATTCCGCACCAGAACCGCGGCGGAATTCGTGGGGCGCTGAACCACGTGACTCATCGACGACAGGAGACACCATGAACGACCAGACCACGACCTACGACGTCATTGTGATCGGCGGCGGTGCCGTCGGAGAGAATGTCGCAGACCGCACCGTTCAGGGCGGGCTGAGCACGGTCATCGTCGAAAGCGAACTCGTCGGGGGCGAGTGCTCGTACTGGGCGTGCATGCCGTCCAAGGCCCTGCTGCGGAGCGGAACGGCACTCTCCGCCGCACGCCGGGTCGGCGGAGCCGCCGAGGCCGCGACCGGTGAGCTCGACGTCGCCGCCGTGCTGCGTCGCCGGGACTCGTTCACGAGCCACTGGGCGGACGACGGCCAGGTCGGCTGGCTCGACTCCGCGGGAATCGCCCTCGTCCGCGGGCATGCCCGCCTCAGCGGCGTTCGCGAGGTGACCGTCACCGGCACGAACGGGACGACGACCGTGCTCACGGCCCGACACGCCGTCGTGGTGAGCACCGGGTCCTCCGCCGTGCTGCCCGACATCCCAGGAATCGGCACCGTCGACCCCTGGACCAGCCGCGAGGCCACGAGCGCCCAGCACATCCCGGAGAGCCTCGCCATCATCGGCGGCGGTGTCACCGCGGCCGAAATGGCCACGGCGTACACGTCGCTCGGCGCCCGGGTCACGCTCATCGTGCGCCACTCCCTCCTCGGCAAGGAAGAACCGTTCGCCGGCGAACTCGTCATCGAGGCCCTGCGCGCGGCGGGAGCGACGGTTCTGACCGGCGAGGCTCCCGTTCTCGCGATGCGCTCTGCCGACGGCGACGTCGTACTCACCCTCGCGAGCGGTGGAACCGTCACCGCGACAGAGGTCCTCGTCGCGACGGGTCGCGCACCGCGCACCGACGACCTCGGGCTCGCGTCCGTCGGGCTTCCCGACGGCGGCTGGCTGACCGTAGACGACACCCTGCTCGTTCAGGGCGACGCGGCGGACCTCGCCGGCGACTGGCTGTACGCGACCGGCGATGTCACGCATCGGGCCCTCCTCACCCACCAGGGCAAGTACCAGGCGAGGGCGGCGGGCGACGTGATCGTCGCCCGCGCCTCCGGCCGGGCCGTCGACGACTCCCCCTGGGGCACCCACGTCGCCACCGCAGACCACTCCGCCGTCCCCCAGGTCACCTTCACCGATCCCGAGGTCGCCTCGGTCGGGCTCAGCCAGGCGGCGGCAGAGAAGACCGGCCTCCGGATCCGGGTGCTCGACTATCCGATCGGAAGCGTCGCCGGAGCGAGCCTGCAGGCCGATGGCTACACCGGCATGGCCAGGGCCATCGTCGATCTCGACCGGGAAGTGCTCATCGGCGTCACGTTCGTGGGCCAGGATGTCGCGGAACTCCTGCACGCGGCGACCATCGCCGTCGTCGGCGAGGTACCGATCAGCCGGCTCTGGCACGCGGTCCCGGCCTACCCCACGATGAGCGAAGTCTGGCTGCGCCTGCTGGAGGCATACGGCAGGCCGTAGCGCGGCATCCGCTGCCCGCAGCCGGCGCTGACGGCGGCTGACGGCCGCTGACAGCGCGCGGCAGCGGGGCGACAGCGCGGGAATTGTCTACTGGTGTCCTACCCAGGAGGCACCATGACCGCAGCAATCGAAGCCCGCGGGCTCACCAAACGATTCGGCACGACCCAGGCACTCGCCGGAATCGACCTCACCGTCGAACCCGGCCGGGTGCTCGGCGTCCTCGGCCCCAACGGCGCGGGCAAGACCACCGCCGTGCGCATTCTCGCGACCCTGCTGAAGCCCGACGCCGGCACCGTCACGGTCGCCGGCTTCGACGTCGTCACCCACCCCGTCGACGTGCGCCGCCGGATCGGCCTGACCGGCCAGTACGCGAGCGTCGACGAGGACCTGCGCGGCGTCGAGAACCTCGTGATGATCGGGCGCCTCCTCGGGCTGTCCCGCTCCGATGCGAAGGCCCGCGCCGCCGAGCTCCTCGAGGAATTCGAGCTGACCGACGCCGGTGGCCGCCTCGCCAAGACCTATTCCGGCGGCATGCGCCGCCGCCTCGACCTCGCGGCCTCGCTCATCGGTCGTCCGAGCGTCGTCTTCCTCGACGAACCGACCACGGGCCTCGACCCCGCCAAGCGCGACGACGTCTGGGAGATGATCCGCACCCTCGTTCGCCAGGGCACGACTGTGCTGCTGACGACGCAGTACCTCGAAGAAGCGGATGCCCTCGCGAACGAGATCACCGTCATCGACCACGGTCTCGTCATCGCCCACGACACCCCGGAGGGCCTGAAGCGCCAGGTCGGCGGGCAGACCCTCGAGGTGCGGCCGGCCGACGACCGGGACCTGGACCGCGTCACCGCCCTGCTCGCCTCCGTCGGCACCCGCGCCCCCGAGTTTCCAGCCCCGAGCCTCGTCTCGGTCCCCGTCGCCGGCGCGGATGCCCTCACCGCGACCGTCGCCCGGCTGCACGCCGAGAACATCGCCGTCACCGAGCTCTCGCTGCGGCTCCCGAGCCTCGACGAGGTCTTCTACTCCCTGACCGGTCACACGCCGGCAGTACCCTCGGCGCCCGGCCTCGTCACGGAAGGAGCCGCATCATGATCGTCCGCGACTCGCTGATCCTCGCCCAGCGCACCGTCACCAAGATGGTGCGGAACCCCGAGCAGTTCCTCGACGTCTCGGTGCAGCCGATCGTGATGACGGTGATCTTCGTGTTCATCTTCGGCGGCGCGATCGCCGGGACGAGCCAGGACTACCTCCAGTTCGCGCTTCCCGGCATCATCGTGCAGACGATCATGACCACGGCGATGACCATCGGCGTCAACCTCAACTCCGACCTGAAGAACGGGGTGTTCGACCGGTTCCGCTCCCTGCCGATCGCCCGGTCCGCCCCCCTCATGGGCGCCGTGACCGGCGACGTGGTGCGGCACAGCATCGCGATCGGCGTCACCCTCGCCTTCGGCGCGGCGATCGGCTTCCGCTTCCTGACCCCGTGGTACTCGGTTGTGACGGCCATCGTGCTGATGATCGTGTTCGCGATGAGCCTGTGCTGGACATCCGTGTTCATCGGCATGCTCGCCCGCAGCTCGGGCGCCGTGCAGGGCTTGTCGTTCCTGATCGTCTTTCCGCTCACCTTCGGCTCCTCGGCGTTCGTGCCCGCGGCGACCATGCCCGGCTGGCTCCAGGGCTGGGTCGCGATCAACCCGGTCACCCACGTCACCGACGCGATGCGCGGCCTCCTGGTCGGCAACTCGATCATGACCCCTGGCACAAGCGTCGGCGGCGAAGTCCTCTGGGTGCTGCTCTCCTGCGTCGTCCTCGTCGGCGTCTTCTTCCCCCTGGCGATGCGCGCATACCACACGAAGCTCTAGCGCGATTCCCTCCCGCGCGCGGGGGCGGGATCAGCCGGCCGGGTCGATCAGGGCGCGGAGGGTCGCGAGGGCGTGCGGGCGCGAGGAGGGCGCCGGCGTCGCCCGGTCGATGCCGTGGGCGGCGGCGGCCTGTTCGATCGCGATCGCTCGCGGTTCGAGGCGGTCGTAAGCCCCGATGATCGCCGAGGAGAGGTCGAGCGCCCGCACGGCCTCCTCGACCTGCCCGCGGGCGAGCGCGAGGCCGCCGAGACTCAGTGCGACCTGGCCGATCACGGGGTGGTCGAGGCTCGCGATCGCGGCATCCGCGGCCACGCGAATGGCCCGCTCCGCGGCATCCGCGTCGCCCTGAAGGAGCTCGAGCTCCGCGCGGCGCACCCCGATCATGGCGACGAGCTGGGCGGGCATGTTCGGCCAGCCGGACGCGAGGTCCTCGATCCTGGCGAGCCGGGCGCTCGCGGCTCCCGTGTCGCGGTCGTTCAGGTCGAGCACGAGTGCGGTGGCCTCGGCCTGGATCACGGTGAAGATATTGCCGGACTCCGCAGCCCCTGCGAGGAGTTCATCCGCGCGCTCCCGCGCCGCCGCGAGCCTGCCCTGCCGCAGCATGATCGACACGGCGAGCGCCTGCTGCTGGGCGAGGTCCCAGCTCGAGGTGATGCGGCTCATGTTCGCGGTCGACGCGTCCGTCACGTCGAGCGCCTCGTCCAGGCGCCCCTGCAGGCTGAACCACTCCGCGCGCATCTGCTGCGCGAGAGCGAGGCCCCAGAGGTCGCCGATCGCCTCGAACGCGCGCACGGCGTGGGCGGATGCCTCGCCGAGCTCGGCGATGTCGCCGCGGTTCTGCGCCGTGGCGGCCCGGATCACGTGCAGCATGGCCGCGGGCCAGGGATCAAGGCCGAGTTCCTCGCCGCTCGGGATCCGCACCCGCAGCATCCAGCCCTCCTCGCCGAACGAGGTCCGGAACGCGGACAGGAGCGGGAAGGCGAGCTGCATCAGTTCGCCGCCCCTCCCCGGCGGGTCCTGCGCCCACGCGTCGAACGCACGCCGTGCGGCCTCGGCGAGCGCCTCGGGGACGAGTGCCGAGTCACGAGCGGCATCGGGATTGGCCTCCTCTGCGGAGAAGGCCCGGACGACCGGCGTGAACAGCACAATGGCGCGTGCTTCATCGCTGTCGACCTCTGCGGCCAGTTCGCTCACCGCGCCGAGCCAGACGCCGAGCTCGTCCCTCCGCTCCCGGATCCCCCAGTACCACACGCAGGCGAGCGCGACCCGGACCGCGGGCTCGGCGAGACGCGCGCTCGTTGTGTACCGGAGCGCCGCAGTCACATTGTCGTCTTCGGCGTCGAACCACGCGATCGCCTCGCGGATCCGCGGCCCGCGCATCAGCGCATCGGCGGCCTCCGCCCGCACCGCGATGTATCCGGCCTGCGCCGCGCGTTCGGCCGCGAGGTTCCCGGCCTCCGCGAGCCGTTCGATGCCGTATTCGCGGATGGTCTCGAGCAGCCGGTAGCGTCCGCGTTCGCGGTGCAGCAGCGACTTGTCCACGAGGCTCTCGAAGACGGATGCCCCGACGAGCCCGGCCGTGGCGGCGACGTCGGCCGCATCCCGGGTGTCGATCCCGGCGGGGAACACCGCGAGCCGGCCGAGCGCCGTGCGTTCGTCCGCCGAGAGCAGGCTCCAGCTCCAGTCGATCAGGGCGCGGAGGGTCTGGTGCCGCGGCAGTGCCGTGCGGTACCCGCCGGTGAGGAGGGTGAAGCGATTGTCGAGGCCGTCGAGGACCTCGTCGAGGGTCATCGTGCGGAGCTTCGCCGCGGCAAGCTCGAGGGCGAGCGGCAGCCCGTCGAGGCGCGCGCAGATCCGGGCGGCGCCGGCCAGTTCCCCGGTAGCGAGGCCGGCGCCCCGCGCGGCGAGGGCCCGCTGGCCGAACAGCTCGAGAGCGGCGAACTCGCGCAGGCGCTCCGGCGACCCCGGCGTGTCCGGAGTGTCGATGGCGGCCTCGAGCTCTGACTCGCTCGGGTGCGGCAACGACCCGACGGTGACGAAGGACTCGCCGGGGATTCCGAGCGGCTCGCGACTCGTAGCGAGAATCGTCAGTGCGGGCAGGACGCCGAGCAGGTTCTCCGCGAGCCGCGCGGCCGCGTCGATGACGTGCTCGCAATTGTCGAGCACGAGCACGACCGCGCGCCCGAGAAGCGCCTCGACGACCCGCTCGAGGCTGCCGACGGGCTCGACGGGCGCGTCCGAGGTGCGCAGTTCGCGCCCGGTGGCCGCGAGCACCGCGGCAAGCACCTCGCCCGGACCCACCGGGGCGAGCTCGACGAGCACGGCACCACGGATGCCCGCTGCCGTTTCGAGCGCGAGGCGCGTCTTCCCGATTCCCCCGGTTCCGACGATCGTGACCAGCCGGGACACGGCGAGCTGCTTCTCGATCGCCGCGAGTTCACGCTCCCGGCCGACGAGGCGGGTGAGGGACACCGGGATGCCGCGGGCCGCGGAGGGTGCGAAGGCCGCGGAGGGTGCGCAGCCATCCGGGGCTGTGCCATCCAGGGCTGTGAGTTCGAGTGCCCTGGCCCGGTCGCGGGCGAGGTCGCGGAGGAACCAGTCGAAGTCCGGGGACGGGATCCAGGGTTCGCCAGCCCAGAGCGCGAGGGCCGCGAGCGCGGCGCGTCGGGCATCCGCCGGCAAGGCAGTCCCCGCCGCGGCAACCGCCTCGGCGACGAGGTCTTCGAAACGGAGTGCGTCGACATCGGACCTGGCGAGCAGGAGGCGGTAGCCGCCGACCGTCGACTCGATCACTCCGGGAGGGAGCTGGGCCCGGAGCCGGGAGACGATGGACTGGAGGGCGGCCCGCTGGTTCTCGGGCACATCGCGGGACCAGACGTCCTCGGAGATCGCCCGGTAGCTCACCGCCGTTCCCGCGTCGACGGCAAGCCGGAACAGCACGGCGAGCTGCATCGACCCCGTCACGGGAACCTGCCGTCCGTCGTGCTCGACACTCAGTCCGCCCAGCAGTCGAATTCGCACGGGGTTAACTCTAAGTGCCGGTCAGGCGGCATACGCTTGAGTGATGCTCCGGATCCTTTTCGAT
Organism: Cryobacterium sp. RTC2.1; assembly: GCF_035018685.1. Taxonomy (NCBI): domain Bacteria; kingdom Bacillati; phylum Actinomycetota; class Actinomycetes; order Micrococcales; family Microbacteriaceae; genus Cryobacterium; species Cryobacterium sp. RTC2.1. The sequence goes on along the minus strand of NZ_JASJXJ010000074.1, from coordinate 8,513 downwards.
TCCCCCCTCAGCAGGGCCGGGTATCTCTATGCGACGGCCGTCGGGTTGGTCTGGGGAGGGCTCCTCAGCACCGGGCGCGTCGAGCGGCGCGGCGGCCTGATCGTCTTCCGTGGCCTGCCGAACTGGGCCTTCGGCCGCGGCGGGTCCTGCGTCGGCGGCTGCTACCTCACCCGGGACAACGTCTCCGACGCGATCCTCGAACACGAGGCCGTGCACAAACGGCAGTGGCAGCGCTACGGCATGCTGTTCCCGCTGTTCTACCGTGCGGCCGGCAGCAACCCGCTCACCAACCGTTTTGAAATCGAGGCCGGCCTGGAAAAGGGCGGCTACCTGACCAAGAGGAAGTCATGACCGACACGTCCGAAGCATCCGCACCGTCCGCTCGCACCATCATCATCACCGGGGGCAGCGACGGCATCGGCGCGGCCGCGGCCCGCGCGCTGAGCCGCACCGGCGCATCCGTCGTCATCGTGGGACGCTCGGCGGCCAAGACCGCCGCCGTCGCAGCACCGCTCGGCGCCGACTCGTTCACCGCCGACTTCGCCAGCCTCGACGAGGTGCGCGCTCTCGCCGCGACCCTCCTCGAGCGCTACCCGCGCATCGACGTGCTCGCCAACAACGCCGGCGGCATCATGGGCAAGCGGGTCCTCACCGTCGACGGCCACGAGAAGACCTTCCAGGTCAACCACCTCGCGCCGTTCCTGCTCACGACGCTCCTCACCGACCGGCTGCTGGAGAGCCACGCCCGGGTGATCAACACCGCGAGCGTGGCGAACAGCGTCTACGCCCGGTTCGACATCGACGACCTCGATGCGAGCGCGAAGTATTCACCCAACCGGGCTTACGGCAACGCCAAGCTCGCCAACATCCTCTTCACCCGCGAGCTGCACCACCGCTACCACGAGCAGGGCCTCACGACTGCGGCGTTCCACCCCGGCGTCGTCGCGACGAGTTTCTCGTCGAACTCGACGAGCGTGATGCGCTTCATCTACCAGACCCCGCTCAAGCGGATGCTGATCACACCGGAGCAGGGCGCAGACACCCTGGTCTGGCTCGCCACGGCTCCCCTGGACGAATGGATCTCCGGCGAGTACTACGACAAGCGCCTGGTCGCGAAGGCGAACAAGCTCGCCTACGACCCGGCGCTCGCCGCAGCCCTCTGGGAGCGCAGCGGGGCGATGGTGGCTGCGACCGCCCAGGCCGCACCCACCCTCGAATAGCCGCTACGGCGTCCGCCCGCTTACTCCGAGTACCGCGTTACTCCGAGTACTGGGCGGATGCCTCTGCGAGCATGTCCGCCTCTGCCCACGTCGCGAGGTTCGCGCGCAGTGCAGCGCCGAGCGTGGCGTCGACGCTCGTCCAGTACCAGATCGCGCGTTCGGTGACCTCAGGGCGCTGCACGCCGCTGATCGCACCCGTGATGGTGTCGAGGAAGCGGGCCTTGGCCGCGTCGTCGAACACGTCGCGATAGAGCGTCCCGGCCTGGCCGAAGTCGCTGTCCTCGCTGCGCAGCACGGCGGCGGCACGGAGCAGCTCGCCGTCGTTCTCCCAGCTGCCCTCGCCCGCGAGCAGCGGGTCGGCCACCGGGCCGCCGAGCGAGTTCGGCGCGTAGTTCGGGGCCTCTGGAGCGTTGAAGTGGTGCCTGCCGGCGCCGTCCTGCGAGTAGTTGTTCACCGGGGCTGCGTGCGGGGCGTTGACGGGCAGCTCAGCGTAGTTCGTGCCGACCCGGTATCGCGCGGCATCCGGGTAGGAGAAGATGCGCGCCATCAGCATCTTGTCGGGGCTCGCCGCGATGCCGGGCACGAAGTTGGCCGGCGAGAACGCGGCCTGCTCGATTTCGGCGAAGAAGTTCTGCGGGTTGCGGTTGAGCGTGTGCACACCGACCTCGATGAGCGGGTAGTCGGCGTGCGGCCAGACCTTGGTCAGGTCGAAGGGGTTGAACCGGTAGGTCTTGGCGTCCTCGTACGGCATGATCTGCACCGAGACGGTCCAGGACGGGAAGTTGCCTGCCTCGATCGCGTCGTGCAGGTCGCGGCGGTAGTAGTCGGCGTCTGCGCCGGCGATGAGCTCGGCCTCAGAGCCCTCCATCTCGACGTTGCCCTGGTTGGAGGCGAAGTGATACTTGACCCAGAAGCGCTCGCCGGCGGCATTGATCCACTGGTAGGTGTGCGAGCCGAAGCCGGGCATCTCGCGCCAGGAGCGCGGCAGGCCGCGGTCGCCCATCAGGTAGGTGACCTGGTGCGCGGACTCCGGCGAGAGGGTCCAGAAGTCCCACTGCATCGTGGCATCGCGCAGGCCGGAGCCGGGCAGCCGCTTCTGGGAGTGGATGAAGTCGGGGAACTTGATGCCGTCGCGGATGAAGAACACCGGGGTGTTGTTGCCGACGATGTCGTAGTTGCCCTCCGTCGTGTAGAACTTGACCGAGAAGCCGCGCACGTCGCGCCAGGTGTCCGGACTGCCCTGCTCGCCGGCGACACTCGAGAATCGCTGCAGCGTCTCGGTGCTCGTGCCCGGCTGGAAGACCGCGGCGCGGGTGTACGCGGACACGTCGCCGGTGACCTCGAACACGCCGTGCGCTCCGCCGCCCTTGGCGTGCACGATCCGCTCCGGGATGCGCTCGCGGTTGAACTGCGCGAGCTTTTCGACCAGATAGCGGTCGTGCAGGGCCGCGACGCCGTCCGTCCCGACGGTGAGGGAATGCTCGTCGCTCGCGACGGGGGTTCCGGTCTGGGTGGTGGTCGGCTTGATCGGCCCGGTGTTCGACTCGCTGTTGGACTCGCTGTTGGACTCGGTGGTCATGCTGCTCCTTTGTTCGACTACATGTGCACTGCGTAGGTCAGGGATGAGTGGGTGGATGGCCGGCCGGGAGATGGGGCTCTGCGCCCGCGGCCTGGCAGTCGGGGCAGAGCCCCCAGTAGGTGACCTCCGCGGCGTGCACGGCGAAACCGGCCGCGTCGCTCGGCTCGAGGCAGGGCGCCTCGCCGACGGCGCAGTCCACGTCCTGCACGGCGGCGCAGCGCGAGCAGATCACGTGGTGGTGGTTGTCGCCGACCCGGCGCTCGTAGAGCGCAGGAGACCCGGACGGTTCGATCCTGCGGGTGAGACCCGCCGAGGTGAAGGCCGCGAGCACGCCGTAGACCGCCTGCAGCGACGTTCCGGGCAACTCGGTCCGCACCACGGCGAAGAGCCGCTCGGCACTCGCGTGCGGGGAATCGTCGAGGGCCCGCAGCACGGCGAGGCGCGGCGCGGTGACCTTGAGTCCCGATCGGCGGATGCTGTCACCGAGCTGCCCTGGCTCGCCCGGCCGCGAGAATCCCGGGTTTTTGCTCGGCGTCCCGGTCGTCGTCATGCCCTCACGCTAACAGTTGTTTTGATTTCCTCAAAACAATTCACCGAATGTTCAGAAACGCCGGATGTTCAGGAAGCGGGGGTCAGGAGCGGGGAGCGGTGTCGCCGTCACCATCGGCGCCGCCGGCGAGGGCGCCGCGGTAGACGTCGAGCACCCGCGACAGGAAGGCCGCGATGACCTCGCGCTCCTCCGCCGGGAGGTCACGGGTGACCGTGGCGACTCCCCCGATCACCGGCATGAGCGCTCCGACGGCCTTCTCCACCGATTTCGCTGCGGGCAGGACGACGACCTTCCGCCGGTCCGAGGTGTGCGCCTCGCGCCGGGCATGACCGAGTGCGACGAGCCGGTCAACCACAAGGGTGGTCGCGGCCGTCGAGATGTCGAGCCGCCGGGAGAGTTCGCTCGGCGTGAGCGAACCGGCCGTGATCAGGTGTTCCATTGCGGACAGGTCGGTCGGATTCACCGCGAGGGCCTGTCCGACCTGGCGCTCGAACGCCCGGGACAGCACCACGAATTCCCGCAGCTGGGTGCCGATCTCGCCGGAATAGGGCAGGCCGATGTCGTTGTCGCCGACAAGGGGTTGGACGGCGCCGGTCGGCGCACCGTTTGGTGCACCAGCCGGGAGCGGGGACTTGCGAGGCTCTGCCATGACCGCCATACTAGTCCTGACATTGCTAGGATGCTTAGCAATCAGGACTATTGGAGGAAAAGTGCTCGGGATTGTGCGCATCATCACGGGTCGGCGCACGGCCTGGGTCGTCCTCGTCGGCGCCGTCATCGCCGTCGGACTGCTGTTCGCACTGCTGCCGAAGAGCGCCGGGAACGACTTCCCGACGTCCGGGCTGCCCACGTCGAGCCAGGCTGCCAGGGTCGATGCCCTCCTCGCCGACTTCCCCTCGGCGAAGCAGACCTCCGCGATCGTCGTCTGGAACCGCGGTGGCGACACGACCGGCGCGGAGAGCGCGCTGACGGAGACGGACAAGGCCGCGATCACCGCGCAGGCCGCCGAACTCGGCGCACTGTCGACCGCCCCGCGGGCGACCACGCCCCGGTTCAGCGACGACGGGCTCGCGGCGATCAGCGTCGTGCCGCTCGAGGCCGCCGCCGTCAGCGCCGACGTCAAGGGCACGGCCGCGGACATCCGCTCGGCCGCCTCGAGCGACCTGCCCTCCGGCCTGAGTTCCTACGTGACCGGGCCGGTCGGGTTCCAGGCCGACATCTCCAACGCCTTCGCGGGCGCCGATTTCCGGCTGCTGCTCGTGACCGTGATCGTCGTCGCGGTACTGCTGATCATCACCTACCGCAGCCCCGTGCTCTGGATCGTGCCGCTCGTGGTCGTCGGACTGGCCGACGGGCTCGCCGGCGTCGTCGTGAGCGCCCTCGCCGGGCCGTTCGGCATCACCCTGGACGCAAGCGTTTCGGGCATCCAGTCCGTGCTCGTCTTCGGTGCGGGCACCAACTACGCACTGCTGCTCGTCGCCCGCTACCGCGAGGAACTGCTGCACACCGAGAGCAGGAACGAGGCGATGCGGATCGCCGTGCGGAGCGCAGGCCCCGCGATCGCCGCGAGCGGAGGGACCGTCGCGCTGAGCCTGCTGACCCTGCTCTTCGCCGAGCTCTCCGGCAACCGCGCGCTCGGTTTCGCCTGCGCGATCGGTGTCGTCATCGCGATCCTGTTCGCCCTGATCGTCCTTCCCGCCGCCCTCGTCGTCTGCGGCCGCGGGCTGTTCTGGCCGTTCGTGCCGCGCTACGACCCCGCGTCGCCCCGCGTGCACACCGGATTCTGGTCCCGGCTCGGCCGCGGCGTCGCCCGGCACCCTGTGGCGATCATCGTCGCCTCCGCGCTCGGGCTCGGCGCCCTGAGTCTGGGACTGGTCGGGGCATCCGTCGGGCTCTCGCAGGCGGACCAGCTGCTCGGCAACCCGGAATCGGTGCAGGCGCAGGCCATCGTTGACGCCTCGTTCTCGTCGGGGCTCACGAGCCAGACCATCGTGCTCGCACCGGATGCCTCGGCGACAGAGGCCGCGAGCCTCGCCACAACGACAGCGGGCGTCGCAACGGTGCAGCCGGGCGAGAGCGCGAACGGGCGCACCCGGCTCAACCTGTCGCTTTCGAGCGAACCGGGCAGTGAGACGACCTTCGCCACCATCACCGCGCTGCGCACCGCATACGCGGATGCCGGCGGCGCGGTCGCGGATTCCCTCGTCGGCGGCACAGACGCGACGGCCCTCGACACCCGCACGAGTTCGCAGCGCGACCAGGACCTGATCCTGCCGATGATCCTCGCGATCGTCTTCGGCATCCTCGCCCTGCTGCTCCGCTCCCTCGTCGCGCCGGTCCTGCTGATCCTGAGCGTGCTCGCGACGTTCTTCGCGAGCCTCGGCGCTTCCAACCTGATCTTCCAGAACCTGCTCGGCTTCCCGGCTTTCAATACGAACGTCGTGCTGTTCGCGTTCCTGTTCCTCGTCGCGCTCGGGGTGGACTACAACATCTTCCTCACGACGAGGGCGCGGGAGGAGGCCCGGCTGCACGGCACCCGGGAGGGCATGGTGCGCGCCCTCTCCTCGACCGGAGCGGTGATCACGAGCGCCGGCATCCTGATCGCAGCGGTCTTCGTCGTGCTCGGGGTACTCCCGGTCGTCGCGCTCGCTCAGATCGGCGTGATCGTCTGCCTCGGCGTGCTGCTCGACACCCTGCTCGTCCGCACCCTCGTGGTTCCCGCGCTCGTGTTCCTCACCGGCGACCGGTTCTGGTGGCCGTCGCACCCGGCACTCCGCGAGTAGCGGGGCACCGAGCCCCGGGCGCCGAGCGCCGGCAGACCTCGCGAGTACAGTGTCCGCATGACTGCGGTGCTCGAGCGGATGCTGCCGGCGTGGCTCGTTCGGCATCCGCTGCGGTCGGGCTGGGCCTGGCTGGCCCTCTGGGGTGTCGTGGTCGCCTCCGACGCCCTCTCGCCCTGGGTTCCCGGTCCCGGCTGGTACGCGGTCGTGCTGCTCGCCGCGCTGCCGGCCCTCGCGGCGACAGTGTGGCTGCTCGCGGCCACACCGCGCGACCACCTTCCGCCCGCGAACGACTCGGTGCTCGGCCATTTCTTCGTGCGATTCCTCGCGCTGTGTGCGGCATTCCTGGTCTGGGGGGTGTCCGTGGTCGCGAGTTCGTCGATCTCGACGGCGATCCAGGCCGCGGCCAATGACAATGACGCCGAGGTGACCGGGCTCGGCTTCACGCTCATGCTCGCGGCGATCCCGGTGGTACTGCTCGTACTGTGGATGGCCTTCGTCGTTCGGTGCAGCTGGTTCCTGCGGCGGTTGCGCGGCTGGCGCGAGCTGCCGGAGGCGCACGCGGTTCCGGAGGACTTCCTGCGGACCAGCCCGCGCTTACGATCCGCGATCGTGGGGCTCGCCCACCCGGGGCTGCTCCTCGCCGGCGGGCTCGGGGCATCCGTGCTCGCCGTGCTTCTCGGCGGACCCGAGTTCACGCTGCATCTCACGCCCTGACCCGCGCCCCCGGACGGGGCAGTGCGGCTCAGCGGGCGAGCGGGCCGCCGACCTTGGTCAGCAGCGTCTGGAACGCGCGGGGTGCCGCGCGGAGCTCCGAGCGGGCCGTGAGCGCACCGGCGGCGTGGAAGGCCTGGGCGACGTTGATGATCTCGTACTGCACGAGCGAACCCTCCTCCTCCGCGAGCACGCGGTACTCGCCTCGGTACCACCAGTCCCCCTGCACCACGATCAGGCGCTCGGCGGGATCGGCCCGGAAATGCCGGTTGATCGTGGCGACCCCCTCGCTCGGTGCGGGCATCAGCGCCGCGAGCAGCCGCACGAACACGGTCTCCGGCGGCGCTTCGAGGTGCCCAGCGAAGGACCGCAGCACGGTGTGTCGAGGCGGCAGCTCGAACGAGACCTCCGGATCGGTCACGGGTTACTTCAGGCTCTTCTGGAGCAGCACGGTTCCGAGCCAGCGGTCGAACTTGAAGCCGACCTTGCCCATCCGGCCGATCTCCTTGAACCCGAAGTCGAGGTGCAGCTTGATCGACGCGTCGGCGCCCTGGTCGGCGATCACGGCGATGATCTCCTTGAGGCCCGCATCCTTGGAGCGCGTGATGAGCTCGCCGAGCAGCACCCGGCCGAGTCCCTTGCCTGTCGAGGCCGCTCCGAGGTAGATCGAGTTCTCGACGGTGAACCGGAACGCGCGCTTCTCTTTCCACGGCGTCACGAGCGCGTAGCCGAGGATCTGACCGGCGGGCGACACGGCCACGATGAAGGGCATGCCGAGCTTGCCGAGGTAGTAGAACTTACTGCGCCAGGCGGCGAGGGTCATCGGGTCGACGTCGAAGGTGACCGTGCTGTTGGCGACGTAGTAGTTGTAGATCTCGCGGATGTACGGCAGGTCGGTGATCAGCGCGTCCCGCATCGAGTACTCGAACGGAGCCTCGGTCTCCGGCGCCGGGCGCAGGTGCCTGGGCAACTGCCGGCGCGGCTGGTATTCCTCTTCAAGCATGGCTGGCTCCTCCCACGGACTTCCAGATTACCCGAGTGTCCAGTCGACGGGCGCTGCGCCCTGCTCGGCGAGGAGCGCGTTCGCGCGGCTGAAGGGCCTCGACCCGAAAAAGCCCCGCCGCGCGGACAGCGGGCTCGGATGCGCCGACTCGATCACCGGGGTGTTGCCGAGCAACGGCCGCAGCCTCGCGGCGTCCTTCCCCCAGAGGATCGCGACGAGGGGCGTGCCGCGGGCGACGAGGGCACGGATGGCCTGGTCCGTGACGGCCTCCCAGCCGTGCCCGCGGTGCGAACCCGGCTCACCGGCGCGCACGGTGAGCACCCGGTTGAGCAGCAGCACTCCCTGGGCCGACCAGGCCGAGAGGTCTCCGGTGCGCAGGGTCACCCCGACGTCCGACTGGAGCTCGGCACCGATGTTCACGAGGCTCCGCGGCAAGGGCCGCACGGCGGGATCGACCGCGAAGGCGAGGCCGAGCGGATGCCCCGGCGTCGGATACGGGTCCTGGCCGACCAGGAGCACGCGTACCGCCCGGAACGGTTCGCGGAAGGCGCGCAGCACGGTCGCCGGCGCCGGCAGCCAGGGTCGCCCGGCGGCCGACTCGGCGTCGAGGAAACCGGTCGCCTGGGCCAGCGCGCCCGCCGCGGGGGCGAGGGCCGCTGCCCAGCCG
>NZ_JASJXJ010000073.1:0-17878 GCF_035018685.1 Cryobacterium sp. RTC2.1 | reverse complement strand
CTTCAGGCGACCGGCCCCGCGCTGGCGGATCAGGCGCTCTCCCGGTGATGCTTACGACGGCAGCGGGGATTCGTAGGCGCGCAACCACCGGGTCAGGATCGCCTCGAGCCGGTCACGATCGTCGTCGGAGAGCTGGTCGACCAGGCGTCGCTCATTGTCCATGTGGTCTGCGAACGCGGCATCGATGACGTCGAGGCCGCGGGGGGTGAGCGCGACGACCCGGCGCCGACCGTCTCCGGCGACGTGCCTGCGCACGATCAGTCCGGCCGCCGCCAGCCGGTCGAGTCGCTTGGTCATCGCGCCCGTCGTCACCATCGTATGGTCGGCGAGTTCACGAGGCGCTCGTTCGTAGGGACTGCCGGCGCGACGCAAGGCAGCGAGCACATCGAATTCCCCCTCCCCGAGATCGTGGGCGCGATAGACACTCGCGAGCTCCCCGGTAAGGTGGGCGGCGAGCCGGTGCAGACGCCCGATGACGGCTTGCGGGGCGACGTCGAGATCCGGGCGTTCACGTCGCCATTCAGCCTGGATGCGTGCGACCCGATCCGATGCGTCTTCCGTCATACTGCCACTATACCTTCCATGGAAGTTATAGTAGCTTCCATGGAAACTAAATGGCGCTGGCTGCTCGTCACCGCGATCGCCCCGATCGCCTGGGGATCGAACTACTTCGTCACCCGGCAGTTCCTGCCCCTCGACTATCCGCTATGGGGCAGCACGCTGCGCGCCCTGCCTGCGGGCCTCCTCCTGCTGGCGCTGGCGCGGTCCGTTCCCCGCGGCGCCTGGTGGTGGAAGTCCCTGGTACTCGGGGCTCTGAATGTCGGAGCGTTCTTCGTCCTCATCTACATTGCCTCCCACCTCTTGCCCTCGAGCGTGGCGGCCACGATCATGGCCAGCTCGGCCGGGGTACTCCTGCTCCTGGCCTGGCCGATGCTGTCCGAACACCCGACCTGGACGGCCGCGCTCGGCGCGGGTGCCGGATTCGCCGGCGTGTGCGTCCTGCTCCTCGACGGCGGCAGCGCAGTGAATCCCGTGGGGGTACTCGCCTCGGTGGTCGCCATGCTGATGTCGTCGGTCGGCTACATCCTGGCCAGGAAATGGGCGGCCCGGGAGTCCACCATCGCGATGACCTCCTGGCAGCTGGTCGCCGGCGGACTCCTGCTCCTGCCGTTCGCGGCGTTCGTCGAAGGCCCGCCGCCCGCCCTCGACGGTCCGGCCCTGGCCGGCTTCGCGTACGTCACGGTGATCGCAACAGCCGTCGCGTTCGTCGCCTGGTTCTCGGGTCTCCGGCACCTGCCGGCGGCGACGGTCGGGTTGGTCGGTCTCCTCAATCCCGTCACCGGGGTGCTCCTGGGCACGCTTGTCGCCGCCGAGCCCTTCGGTGCGCGCCAGCTGATCGGTGCGGGTCTCGTTGTCGCGGGCGTCCTGATCGGCCAACGCCGGCGACGGGTGCCGACCGGACCCTCGCGCTCTGGGCGCATGCGCTGTGGCTCCTGCTCCCGTTGGCGGCCTGGGTCGCCCTGATCGCCATGCCCGTGCGCAGCATGATGGCCGGGGGCTGGCCGGACGGGTTGCGCGGAGACCAGTCGACCGCGGTCTGGCTCTTCCTCGGCAGTTACGGCGTGATCGCGGGCGGCCTCCTTGCGACCATGCTCGCCTCCCTGATCAAGAAGTCGTTCTACCTGGCCTGGGTGTGGGTCCATCCCGAGGCGGCCTCCGGCGGTTCAGCGCAGGGATTCTGGCGGTGGATGCCATACCGCTGGCGCTTCGACCTCTGGTTCGCCGGCCTCGGCGGCCTCGGCGGCGGTTTCCTCGGGGCATGCTGGATCGCCCTCGCCTTCGAGGAGCAGCCGTTCTTCCAGGCCACTGTCCTCAGTGGAGCGGTCCTCTTCCTCGTCGGGGGCGCGCTGAGCCTCAACTACTGGCGCGCCGGCGAACCGCTCGGCGCCGGGGAGTCCCAGAGGTGAGCCTCGGCTCGGCCGGCAGTCAGTGCGCCTCGGGTTCCTGCGGCGCGGCATCCGCCCGCAGGGTGCTGACGGTGTCGGCCGGATCGCGCTGGCGTCGGCTGGCGAACAAGAACGGGATGCCGATCAGCTCAATGAGGCCTCCGATCACGAGCGACGTTCCGTAGCCCCAGAGGTCGGCGGCGCGGCCGAGTGCCGGCTGGACGAAGACCCCGCCGAGGCTGCCGAACAGTGAGTCGAACGACAGCACCGTCGCGCGCTGCTTCGACGGGATCATGTCATTGAGGTACGCCTGCCGCACCGGGCCGGCGACGGCGAAGACGAACCCCCAGAGCACCAGCAGCACGATCGCGAGCCAGAAGAGGCTGGTGAGCCCGAGAGCGATGAGCACGACGATGCTCGTGACGGATGCCCCGATCACCGTGGTCGTCCGCCGGTGGAATACTCCCCGGATACGCGGGGCCAGCACCCCGCCCGCGACCTGCGCGAGCGAGAGCACGGCCGCGGCGAGACCGGCGATCGAGTACGCGGACGGGTCGCCGGAGAGCACCAGCAGGTAGGGCTGCAGGGCGTAGAACGCATAGACCCCGACCCCGGAGGCGAAGGGCGCGGACAGGATCACCCACCGGACGGAGCGCCTCCGGAGGCCGTGCTCGATCGACTCGGCGAGAACGGTCCTGGTCGCCTTCAGCGGTCCCTGGGATCGATCCGGAGTGAATCCGAGGTCCTTCATCACGACCGCCGCGAACACGAGCATCACGACGAGCACCCCGGCGCGCAGCAGGAAAGGAACGCCGAGATTGGTCGCCTGGGCGATCACGCCGCCGAGGACCGACCCGGCGAACATCGCAATGCCGGTCACGACGAGTCCCCTGCCGAAGACCGCCTCGAGGCCGTCGGTGTACCCGCTGAAGGTCAGAGCATCGACGAGCCAGGCATCCACAGCACCGGAGAAGAACGTGAAGCCGAGCCCGAGCAGCACGGACACGAGCGCCCACCAGCCGAAGGGCGCGTGCCAGAGCCACAGCAACCAGTACAGCGCGGTGGTGGCCGAGAGCGTGATCGTGCCCAGCAGGTAGGACGCCTTCCGCCCGACCGTGTCCGCGACGACCCCGGTCGGGATCTCGAAGAGCACCATCCCGGCGGTGAAGAATGCGTTCGCGGCGAAGGCCTCGAAGTTCGACAGTCCGGCGTCGAGCAGGAACAGCGTGTTGATGCCCCAGATGAAGGACGCGGCCAGGGTGTTGCCGAGCAGGAGGATCAGGTAGATCCTCTGCACGCGCCGCGCCGCGGGGTTCATGGTCGACCTGGTTCCTCCGAGTTCTGCCTCAGGGTTCTGCCTCAGGGTTCTGCCTCAGGGCTCTGCCTCAGGGCTCTGCCTCAGGGCTCTGCCTCAGGGGGCGTCCGGCCCCTGCCCGATGCTCAGCCACGCGTCCGGTCCCGCGCGCTGGGCGCGAGCGGCGCCGTCCTCGGTTGCTGCGCGGGCGTTCTTCAGTTCCTCAAGCTGGCGTTCGACGGATGCCTGACGCACTCCCGCGGACAGCTGCCGGTCGAGGTCCGCGTCCGCGGGCGCCGTGAGATCGTTCAGGACGCCCCGGGCGAGCAGTTCATCGGTCGCGGCAGCACGCGCCTGCATCTGCGCAACCCGGTCCCTGGCCCGATCGAGGTTGGCGCCGACATCACCCAGATTGGAACCGATGCCGGCCGCCGCCTCATTCGCCCGCGCCTGGGCCTCGGAAGCTGCATAGGTGGCCTTGAGAGTCTCCTTCTCGGTCCGGAACGCGGTGACCCGTTCGGCGAGTCGCCGCTCGTTGTCCTGCAACTGCCCCTGCTGCCGTTCGAGCGAGGCGTATTGCTCACGAATGGCACCGACCTGGGTCTCGAGGTAGGAACGGCGTTCGAGAGCGGTCCGGGCGAGATCCTCGCGTCCCTGGTCCAGGGCCTCCTGGGCCTGGTCGGCCAACCGCTGGTATCGGGCTCCCATCTCCTGCCCCTGCAGCTCGATCCGTTTCTTCGCCGTCGTCACCTCGGCGAGTCCCTGCCGCACCTGCTGGAGCATCTTCAGCTGCTGTTCATAGCTGTCGTCGAGGGCCTCTCCTGGGTCTTCAAGCCGGTCGAGGGCGCGTGACGTCTTGCTCCGGAAGATGATGCGCAGCCGTGACGTGGCGCTCATGATTCGCTCCCTCTCGTGGTGTCGCGGTGATCGTGCAGGTTGAGTGCGTGCAGTTCCTGGACTCCGGCTTCCAGGGCCGAGACCTCGCGGTCGACCTCCGAACGCAGCGCCAGCAGGACATCATCGGTGAGGTCCCCGCGGCCGCCTGCAACGGTCGCCCGCAGCCGACGAACGAGTCCGGCGACGTCGTCCACCCGTCGTCTGGCCATCGGAAGTTCCTCTGCGAGGACGACGGCATCGGCCTCACTCGTCAACAGCACCAGTTGCGCGTCGAGGGCAGCGCCTTCATCCTGGATCCGGTGAAACAGGCGGGGAAGCTCGCCCCGCGGCCCGTCACTGCCCAGCGCGAGATCGACTGCGGCCTGACCGCTTCCCAGAGTGTCTCTCAGTCGGATGCGCAGTCCCAGGACCTCGCGCTGCGGTCCCCGGCTCAGGGCGGCCCGGGTGCGAAGCGCCGCACCGGCCACGGCACGGCTGCGACGAATGCGTTTGTACAGCATCCGCGCCACCACGATCGTCGCGCCTGCGGAGACGACGAGGATCGCTGCCAATGCCAGAATCACCGCGGCCACTGCTGTCATGCCGGCCACCCTGCCCTTCATGTCCATCCCACGAGCGAGACCCCGTGCTTCACCGAACAAAATACGCTCGCGTCCGCCGAATTGTCTGTAGGCGGTGCGAATTCTGCCGATGCTGGTCCCGCCCGGCTTGGACCCCAAACGGGGGACACGATGTGCGAGGATAGGTCTGGGACGATCAGCTCGGACGTACGCCCGAGGCGCAGAATTGGAATCCCATCGACGAGTGGGGCGCCTCGATCGCCCTGCACGATCTGCCGGCCCTGTCGGCCCTGCGCACGGGCGCGCCGGTAGCAGAAACCCTGATCGGATTGTTCGTTCCCGGCGATGACACCGACCCGGCTCGTCTGGCCTGGCTCAGGATCTCGGGGATTCCGGCCGTCGACGAGGCCGGTGCGACCGTGGGCGCCTTCGCCCTCCTGGACGTCCGCGAGGACCGACCGGAGGACCCTGCAGGCATCGTTGGCCGGCCTGGGCGACCCGTACGTCCTCGTCCACGCGGTGCGCAACATCCACGGGACCATCATCGACTTCGTGGTGGACGAGGCCAACCCCGCGGCCTGTGCCTTCCACCGGATGCCGCAGGGGCAGTTCATCGGCGGCTCGCTGCTCAACCCCATGCCGGCGGCGATCTCCGGGGCGCTCGGCGACCTCTGCGCGGAGGTCCTCGAGCAGGGTGTCCCCTGTCACCGCGACGGTTTCCGGGCCGCCTCACCTCACGGCGACCGGCCGGACCGGTGGTACGACTTCCACGCCGCTCCTGTCGGTGACCGCGTGTCCGTGATCTGGCGGGATGTGACCGGGCAGCACCTCGCCCTCCAGGCCCTGCAGGATTCGGAGCAGCCCTACCGGCTGCTCGCCGAAAACGCCTCCGACGTCGTACTCATGGTCGACTCCGCCGACCGGTATGTCTGGGCGTCGCCCTCCCTCGAAGAGGCGCTGGGCTGGAAGCACGATGACCTGCTGAATCGGATGTCCGCCGAATTCGTGCACCCCGACGACCTGCCGGGCGTGCTGGCGGCCCGCACCAACCAGAACGAGGGCGTGCGGCGCCATCGTCCGTTCCGGGTTCGGCGCAGTGACGGCACCTATCGCTCGGTGTCGACCATCACGCGCGACCTTCACGACGCGGCAGGCCAGACCGCCGGCCGGGTGATTCCCCTGCGCGACGTGCACGAGGAGACCGTCGCGCGGCAGTCCCTCGAGAAGTCGGAGGAGCTGTTCCGGGTCGTGCTGACGTCATCGACGACGGGAATGATCCTCTGTGACCTCACCGGACGCATCCAGGTCGTGAACGAGGCCTTGTGCACCATGCTCCTCCGCGACGAGGCCTGGCTTCTCGCCAGGCGCACCGACGAGCTGGTGCACCCCGACGACAGGGCGACCGTGATCCAGGCCAGGGCCTTGACGATCGCCATCGCCGCCAGGGCTCCTTTCCGCGAATTGCGGATGGTCAGGGCCGACGGGGCCATTATCTGGGCCCGCCGGACCGCGTCGGTGATCCGGACCAGTGCGGGCGCACCGGAACGTTTGGTCGTGCAGCTCGAAGATGTCACGGCCGAGCACGAGTCCCGCGAGGAGCTGCTGTTCCAGGCACACAACGACCGGCTGACCGGGATGCACAACCGGGACTGGATCCTCCGCGTTCTCGAGCAGGACCGTCGTCGTCGTTCCGAATGCATCCGAGCCCGCGGATGTCGAACGTGTCGCGGTGAACATCACGGCTGCTCTCAGCACCGAGCTCTCGATCCACGGACACCGGATCATCCCGACGGTGTCGATGGGAATCGCCCTCTCCACGGACAGTTCCACCGCCGCCAGTCTTCTTCGGGACACCGACTCCGCTCTCTTCCGGGCCAAGAAGTCGGGCAGGGCCCAGTGGCAGTTCTTCGACGACACGATGCACTCCCAGGCGATGGAGCGGCTCACCATCGAGGACGAAATCCGCATTTCGCTGCGGAAGGGCGATTTCGTCGTCTACTACCAGCCGATCGTCGCCCTCCTCGATCGCTCCACCGTCGGCTATGAGGCACTCGTCCGCTGGCAGCACCCCGGGCGGGGACTCCTTGCGCCGGCCGAGTTCCTCCCGATCGCCGAGGAATCCCGGCTCATCCTCGGAATCGATCGCTACGTGCTCGACCAGGTCTGCGCCGTCCTGGCCTCGGATCCCAACGGTGCGACAACGATCAGCGTCAACGTGTCCGCCGTCGACTTGGCCCACGAGTCCTGGGCCGAGACCTTCCGGTCGGCCCTCCGGACCCACGGCGTCGACCCGTCCCGACTCATCGTCGAGGTCACCGAAACGGCCGTGCTGTCACTGCGGCCATCCACCACAGGAAGCCTCGATGCGGTCCGCGATCTCGGCGTCGGCCTGCACGTCGACGATTTCGGCACCGGGTTCTCCTCCATCTCGCTGTTGCGCGACCTCCCGGTCACGGGACTCAAGCTCGACGCGAGCTTCGTCGCGGGCCTCGGTGACGGCAACCGCGGCGCAGATGCCCTGGCGGCAGACCTCGCGGGGCTCGTCGCGCACCTGGGCCTGACCGGTGTCGCCGAGGGCGTCGAGACCGAGACGCAGGCGCGGACCCTGCTGTCACAGGGCTGGCTGCACGGGCAGGGCTATCTCTTCGGCCGGCCGGCGCCCTGGCCCGGACAGGCCGGGCGAGCCCAATAGCCTGAACGACCCGAACGACCCGAACAGGTCTAGCCGATCCTGGATAGCCCGACCAGGACCATGTGAGTGCTGTCGCCGTTCAGGCAGGTCTGAAAGACGAGGTCGTGGCCACGCGGAACGTCGCTGACCATCGCGGTGCCAGCGCTCAGGGAGCCGATCACACCGGTCACCCGGTAGACGCCGGAGTCGATGCCGGCCAGGCGGACCTGCGCCCCGGTCCACCGCGGGAAGAGTTCGCCACCGCAGCCCCAGTGCTCGACGAGCATCGGCGTGCCGTACCAGGCTGTCGTGTCCACGAGCCCGGAACACAGGTCGATCTCGGGCTGCCGGCCGGCGAGCGTGACGGTGGACGTGTAATCGTCGCCCATCGACGATCGAGGCTGGACCGGGCCAGCGCCCTGGTCCACGATCGACGGGGAGGAGAGTACATCGACACTGAGCTCGATCCCGGAGTCATGGGAGTTGTCCAGGCCATCCACCGACTCCGCTGGGCCAGGGAGAGTCCCGGTCGCCACGGTCACGACGGAACCCGGTCCTGACGACGTTGCGCTCAGGTGCTGGCTGGCTCCGAAGACACAGACCGCAGAGACGACCGCCGTCGCGACGAGGAAACCGCCGACGATGAGGAGCCGGGCTCGAACCGACTGGCTACTGTCGCGCTGCGCATCTCTCGTGGGGTACTCCGGTCTCGGAAGCCCGGCGCACCGTGAGGCATCCGGTCGGCGTGACGGACCCGCGAAGCCCCACCGCTCATCGATACCAGCTCACGTTCACCGATCGATCAGGCTTCGTTCACCCGTTGTTCACCTTTTCAACATAGTCCGTTAAGAGTCGGGCAGGCGGCAGCCACGCCCCTGACGAGCAGGCAGGCCACCCGAAGGCTGAATCAGCGGATGAGCCCGGCCTCGCGCGCGGCAGCAACCGCCGCCGTGCGACTCGTCGCACCGAGCTTGGGGAAGATATGGGCGAGATGCGACTTGACGGTGGTCTCACTCAGGTGCAGCCCGCGCGCGATGTCGCCATTGCTGTGCCCGGCCGCCACGAGGGTCAGGACCTCGAGTTCGCGGATGCTCAGCGCCGACTGCGCGTCGCGCACCCGAGCGAGCAGCCGGGTGGCCACGGCCGGTGCCAGTGCCGACTGCCCGGACGCGGCGGCGATCACGGCAGTGATGAGATCGTCCGGCGGGGTGTCCTTCAGCAGGTATCCGGCGGCGCCGCTTTCGATCGCGGTGACGATGTCGCTTTCGGCGTCATAGTTCGTGAGGATCAGCACGGCGGGCGCGTTGTCGAGCGCGCGGATGCGCTGCGTCGCCGCGGCGCCCTCGAACTGGCCCTGGAACTGCAGGTCCATCAGCACGACGTCAGGGCCCAGGCGCACGGTTTCGGTGAGCGCTTCGGCGGTCGTACCGACCGCGGCGACGACAGTGATCGACGGTTCCGTGTCCAACAGGGCAAGCAGCCCGGTGCGCATGATGGGATGGTCGTCTGCGATCAGCACCCGGATGGTCATCGGGCGAGCTCGAAGCTGGCTACGACGCTGGTCCCGTGCCGGTTCCGGTCGCCATCCGGGCGCGTGCTCTCGACCGTGAGCGTCCCGCCCAGCTCGGTGACACGCTCCCGCATGGCGTGCAGGCCGAAGGTGTTGCGAGCGGTGGGGACGGCAGCGGGAACGACGGCAGCGGGTACGACGGTATCGGGTACGACCTGTGGGCCGGACTCGGGGTCGAACCCCACTCCGTCGTCGACCACGTCCAGAATGACCTCCGAATCGAGCCGGCTCAACGTGAGGTCGATCCGGCCGGCCCGGGCATGCTGCACGGCGTTGGCCAGCGACCCCTGCGCAATCCGGAGCAGGGCCGTTTCGAGCCGGGTCGGCAACAGGCCGATGTCCCCGGAGATCGTGACGTTGACCGGTACTCCGCTGGCCGCATCCGTCTCGGCGGCAAGCCGGCGGAGCGCCTCGACCAGCGTGGTCTGCCGCAACGCCGGTGGCGAGAGTTCGTCGATGAAAGAACGGGTTTCGCCGAGGGCCTGAGTCGCGGCATCCCTGGCCTGGCCCACGCGCATGCGCACGGCGGCACTCGAATCGGCGGAGCGCTCGGCAGCGTGCAGCAGCAGGACGATGCTGGAGAGGCTCTGGGACACCGTGTCATGGATCTCGCGCGCCAGCCGGCCGCGTTCGTCGAGCACTCCCGCGGCCCGCTCGGCCGCAGCGAGCTGGGTTCGGGTGTCCTGCAGCTCGGCGATCAGAAGGTCCCGCTCCCGGGCTTCCCTGGTGAGCGACCGGTACGCGAGCCCGATGACGACGGCGACCACGGCACCGATCACGGGACCGATCACGCCGCCCACGCTGAATCCGCGATGCACGCCGAATGCGACGATCGCGATCCCGGTCGCGAGGGCGATTGCTGCGGGGCCCGTCCAGCCGGGAAGCAGGTGCAGGTAGATGAAGAAGAGCGGGAAGAGCAGGTAGATGGCCTCCGGGCTGAAGACCGTGAGGACAACCCACTCGAGGCTCAGCGCGGCCGTCCAGGCCAGTGCCCACCCGGGCAGGGAACGGCTCGGGAGGTTGTATGCGACGAGTGTGCCGGTGGCATAGGTTCCGAGCAGCACGGCGGAAAGGCAGATGATGACTCCCGCGGCGGGCATCCCCGCCTGCCCGGCCATCGCGACCACGAGCACGACGAGGCCGAGCACCAACAGGTGCAGGCTCACGCGCAGACCCAGGAAGACGGAGTCGAGTCCGGAGCCGTGCGCGGTCATGGCGTTGCTTCTCTCACTCGGCGATCACCAGTCCACCGTACGGGGAATAGGCCGGGACGGCATCCTTCGAAAGGTGTAGCGGATGCTCCGCCCTTCGTCCCGGAATGACCGTTCGGGTGCACGATGACCGGGCGTTCGGTTCTCGGCAGAGTGGTCAGTGGCGGGCACGGGCTCGCCATCTGCAGCCGGTCCAGTGACGGGACCGGCGTGAAAAGGAGTCCTCTGTGTACGTAGCGTGGCGCGATCTGAGATTCGCCAGGGGGCGATTCGTCCTCATCGGAACCGTGGTGACCCTGATCACCCTGCTGGTCGGATTCCTGTCCGGCCTGACCGGCGGCCTGGCCGACCAGAACATCTCCGCGATCACCGGCCTCGGCGCCGATCGGATCGTCTTCTCTGCCCCGGTCGCGGACTCCGAACGCAGCTTCGCCGATTCCGCTGTGACCGAAGCGGATGCGATCCGGTGGCGAGACCAGGCCGGGGTCCGGGACGTGCACCCCCTGGGCATCAGCCAGCAGAGGGTATCGGCCGGCGACAACCAGGTCGCCGTCGCGCTGTTCGGCAGCGCCTCCGGGTTCGGTTCCGGCAGCGCTCCCGCGAGCGGGCACCTGACCCTGCCGCGGACGGCCGCTGCGAAACTCGGCATCGGGGCAGGCGATTCGGTCACCATCCTGGGTTCAACATTCGTCGTCGACCGGGTCACCGACGACACCTGGTACTCGCACACGCCGGTCAGCTGGCTGGCCCTGACCGACTGGCAGAAGCTCGCCGCCACGACCGGCAGCCCCGGCGCATACGCGACCGTCCTGGCCGTGACCGCCTCGGGAACCGACTGGTCCGCCGCGGACACGGCGACCGGCACGTCCTCGGCCGGCGTCCTGCAATCGCTGACGGCCCTGTCGGCATTCCGCTCCGAAATCGGCTCGCTGCTCCTGATGGTGGCCATGCTCTTCGGCATCTCCGCCCTCGTGGTCGGCGCGTTCTTCACCGTCTGGAGCATGCAACGCCAACCGGACGTCGCAGTCCTCAAGGCGCTCGGTGCGTCCAACCGGATGCTCGTCGGCGACGCTCTCGGCCAGGCCGCCCTCGTCCTCATCGTGGGCGTCGGGCTCGGCATCGCGCTCACCGCCCTGCTCGGCGCACTGGCCGGCACCGCGTTGCCGTTTGTGATCAGTCCCCTGACGACCCTCCTTCCCGGTGCGGCGATGATCGCGCTGGGTCTCGCCGGCGCGGCCTTCGCGCTCCGTTCCGTCACCACCGCCGACCCCCTCACCGCCCTCGGGAGCAACCGATGATCCGCCTTGACCACATCACCCTCAGCTTCCCGGACGGCGACCGGCGGATCACCGCCGTCGACGACGTCAGCCTCAGGGTCGATCGCGGTTCCGTGGTCGGGATCACCGGCCCATCCGGATCGGGGAAGTCGAGCCTGCTCGCCGTGGCTTCGACCCTGATCAGCCCGGATGCAGGAACCCTGCACGTCGATGACGTGGACGCGACCGCCCTCTCCCTCGCCGAACGGGCGGAGCTGCGAAGGGACAGCATCGGCATCGTCTTCCAGCAATCGAACCTGATCCCGTCGTTGACCGCAGAGGAGCAGCTTGTTGTGATGGGGGAACTCGACGGACCCCGCCGGGGTCGCAGTGCCCGCAACGCCGCACGGGCGCGGGCCAGGGAGCTCCTGGATGCCGTCGGCCTCGCCGATCACGCCGCCAAGCATCCGGCGCAACTCTCGGGAGGGCAACGCCAGCGGGTCAATATCGCCAGGGCACTGATGAATGAGCCGAGCGCACTGGTGGTCGACGAGCCCACGAGTGCGCTGGACCAGGAACGCGGTTCGAGCATCCTGGCCCTGATTCTGCGGCTGACAGCGGAGTTCGACACCGCCACGATCCTCGTCACCCACGACCAGCGCCTGCTCCCGCTGATGACCTCGGTGCATTCGATGGTCGACGGCGCGCTCACAACACGGTGAACGCCCGCTATCGCTACCAGGTCGCGTCCCCCCGGATGACCACATCCGAACCCCCGTCGATGAAAATCACCTGACCGCACAGGTGGGCGTTTTCCTCGCCGGCGAGCCACGCCAGGAGGTAGGCGACCGAGCGCGGTTCGAAGATCCCGTTGAGGGGCATCGGAACCATCGTGGCCATCGCCTCGCGCTGCTGCGGCGTCTTGATCATGTCGGAGGTCATCGGGGTGTCCACGACCCCGGGTGCGATCGCGTTCAGGGGGATCGAGGCGCCGGCCCAGTTGTCCGTCGCAGCGTTCCGGCGGATCCACCGGGCCAGGGCGCGCTTGGTCGTGCCGTAGATCAAGGCTCCCAGCTCCTCGCCGCCCGCTTCGAGCTCTGCGGCGCGGGCCAGGGCATCCGCTTCGTTGCCGGCGAGGAGTGCGGCGAGCAGGATGTCGTCCGGCGGGAAGAGCGAGGCCATCGACGCGACGGCGACGGCGCGGGGGGCGGCCGAGCCGACCAGCAGGGGGCGCAGGTCCTCAAGCGTCGCGATGGTTCCGAAGTAGTTCACGGCCACGGTGGTGGCCGTCGGCGAAGCCAGACCGGCAACGGCGAGCACGGCGTCGACCGCACCGCCGCTCAGGTCGCTCACCTGTTCGACGAGGGACGCGCGCCCTGCAGCGGTGGACAGGTCGACGACCACGTCCGCATCATGGATATCGACGCCGATGACGGTCTCACCGCGCTCCATGAGAAGTTCTTTGGTTGCCTTCCCGATGCCGCTTGCCGAGCCGGTCACAACGGAGGTACGAGGCATGGGAACGACCTTTCGACGGTGAATCGGGCACGGTGTCCACGATGCATGGTGCCCCCACGACCGGGAGCACACAAGGGCGCCGGGCAGGGCGCCGGAACGGGGTGCACGGGGCCGGCCCACTGTCGACGGTCACCGCACCCCGCGCCGTCCTCGATAATGAAAAGGGTGACTCACCTCCAGGAACCCGCCGATATCCGCCTGATCGTCTCGGACATGGACGGCACTCTCCTCGATGATTCCGGCCGGGTGCCCGACGGCTTCTGGCCCGTGCTCGAGGCGCTGCTCCGCGCCGGAGTGATGTTCTCCCCTGCCAGTGGACGCCAATACCAGACCCTGCGGGAAACCTTCGGTGAGCGCGAGGGCCTGGTGTTCATCGCCGAGAACGGCACGAACGTCGTTCGCGACGGCACGAGCATCGCACTGGAACCCATCGTCTTGTCCGTCATCCCCGCCATCGTCGAGTGGGTGCGCACCGCGGCCGCCACGGGCTCCGACGTGGGCATCGTCGTGTGCGGGGTGCGAACGGCGTATATCGAGCGCACCGACGCCGAGTACTTCGCCAGGGTCAAGCCGTACTACGAGGCCCTGGCGATCGTGGACGATGTCCTCGCCGCGTCCTCCGACGACGAGGTGGTGAAACTCGCGATCTACGACTTCGCCTCAGCGGAAGAGCACACCGGGCCGTCCCTGCGCGGCCTCGGACTCGAGGCCGATGTCGTGGTCTCGGGCGAGCACTGGGTCGATGTGATGCGTCCAGGGGTCAACAAGGGGCGGGCGCTGATCCGCCTCCAGCGCGAACTCGGGATCACCCGGGAGCAGACGATGGCGTTCGGCGACTACCTCAACGACGCCGAGATGCTCGACGCCGCCGGAGAGTCCTACGCGATGGCCAATGCGCACCCGAGCATCCGTGCCCGTGCCCGCCACCTCGCTCCGTCGAACGACGATGACGGTGTCGTCACCAGCATCCTCGCCGCTTTTCCCGGCCTGATGCTGGGCGCTCGTTAAGCTGACACGCCCCGTGTCGGCCGGGCCCGATCGGGACCCGGCCGATGCACGAGTGACTACTTCAGGATGCGGATGAGCTTGCGGTTGGCGAACTCTGCGATCCCGAAGCGTCCCAGTTCCCGGCCGAAGCCGGACCGCTTCACGCCGCCGAAGGGGAGTTCCGGGCTGTCCAGGAGCGACCCGTTGATGAACACCATCCCGGCCTCGATCTGGTCGGCGACGCGCAGTGCCTGCTCCGGGTCGGTCGTGAAGAGGTAGGAACCGAGGCCGTAGGGGATGTCGTTGGCCACCTGAACCGCCTCCGCCTCGTCCTGCACACGGTAGATCGCGGCCACCGGGCCGAAGAATTCTTCCCGGTAGGCGTCGCTCTGCGGGGAGACCCCGGTGATCACCGTCGGCGAGAAGAAGGCGCCGTCCCGCGTTCCCCTGGCAACGACGGTGGCGCCCTGGGCCTCCGCCCGCTGGAGCTGTTCCTCGAGGTTTTCGGCGGCGCCGAGGGAGGAGAGCGGTCCCAGTGTCGTCTCCGGTGACGTCGGGTCTGCCGGCACGTTGCCGGTGATCTTGGCGGTGAAGCTCTCGGTGAAGGCGTCGAAGAGGCCGTCGATGACGATGAAACGCTTGGCCGCGTTGCAGGACTGCCCGGAGTTGTCCAGGCGGGCCGCGACGGCAGCGTCGACGGCTTCCTCGAGGTCGTCCGCGCTGAGCACGATGAACGGGTCGGATCCGCCCAGTTCGAGCACGACCTTCTTGAGATTGCGGCCGGCGACCTCCGCGACGGCCGCGCCTGCCCCCTCCGACCCGGTCAGGGAGACGCCGTGCACCCGCGGATCGGCGATGATGTCGGAGATCTGGGCGTTGGATGCGTAGAGGTTGCGGTATGCGCCGGCGGGGAACCCGGCATCCGTGAAGATCTCTTCGATGGCGGCGGCGGATTCCGGGCACTGCGAGGCGTGCTTGAGCAGGATGGTGTTGCCGAGCACCAGGTTCGGGCCGGCGAAACGGGCGACCTGGTAGTAGGGGAAGTTCCACGGCATGATGCCGAGGAGAACGCCGAGGGACGCGCTGCGCATGAACGCGGTGCCCTCGCCACCCAGAAGTTCGATCGGCTCGTCGGCGAGGAAGGCCTCGCCATGAGTCGCGTAGTAGGAGTAGATGTCGGCGGAGAAGTCGACCTCACCGAGGGCCTGCTCGACGGGCTTGCCCATTTCGCGCACGATGAGCTCGGCCAGGTGCTCGCGACGCTCGGTGTGCAGGTCGGCGACGCGCTGCATGAGTGCCGCCCGCTCCGCGACGGATGTGCGGCGCGAGAACTCCGTGTGGGCGCGGTCCGCCACGCCGATCGCGTCCGAAACCTCGTCGTCGGTTGCCAGCGTGAAACTGGGGCCGCTCGTCCCCGTGGCGGGGTTGGTGACAACGTACTTGTTCATGAATTTCTCCCTGGGTGTCCTCGTTAACGCCGAACGCACTCGCAGCATACCTGTCCGGGCAGGGCTCACGAGGCCGGGCTATCCTGTCATTTTCATTCCGACGATTCTTTGAAGGAGATCCCTCTTGCCGTACTTCAGCACATCCGACGGAACCGAGATCTACTACACCGACCAGGGCGAAGGACAGCCGGTCCTCCTCAGCCACGGCTGGCCGCTCTCGTCCGACGCCTGGCAGGTCGAGGTGAAACTGCTCGCCGACAACGGGTACCGTGCCATCGCACACGACCGCCGCGGGCACGGTCGCTCAGCGAAGACGTATACCGGAAACGACATGGACACGTATGCCCGCGACCTGGCCGAACTCGTCGAGTCGCTCGACCTGAAGAACCTCGCCGTGATCGGTCACTCCACGGGCGGCGGCGAGGTGGTGCGCTATGCGGCGCAGCACGGGGTCGGCCGGGTGACCAAGGTCATCACCGCCGGCGCGGTGCCGCCGCTCATGGTGAAGACGGAAAGCAACCCCGACGGCCTTCCGATCGAGGTGTTCGACGGCATCCGTGCGGGTGTCCTGAGCGATTCGTCCCAGTTCTACATCGAGCTCACCGAAGCGTTCTTCGGGGCGAACCGGCCCGGAAGCGCGGTCTCTGAGGGTGCCAAGCGCGAATTCTGGCGCCAGGGAATGCTGGTGAACCTCGCCGCGGCCTACGACTGCGTCAAGGCGTTCTCGGAGACCGACTTCACCGCAGACCTCACGGCGCTCGAGGTACCGATCTTCATCGCCCACGGAGACGACGACCAGATCGTTCCCATCAAGGACGCAGCACTTAAGTCGATCAAGCTGGTCAAGAACGGCACCCTCAAGGTCTATCCCGGCGCGCCCCACGGAATCTATGGCGACTACCAGGCGGAGCTCGACCAGGACATCCTCGCCTTCCTCGCGACCTAGGCCCCCCACGAACGGTGTGACCGGGCACCGGCCGACGGATAGGCTCGGCTCGTGCCCGTCACCCTGGAACCCCTGTCCCCCAAACGTCTTCCGAAATGGCTGCGACGCAGCGCGGAGGAGTACGCATCCGATCTGATCAGCCTCGGCCGCTCCCCCTCAGATGCTCATCGGCTCGCCGCCCGGAGTCTCGGAAATTCCTTCCCCGGCGGACAACCGGCATCCGGTCAGTACGTGTTCGACGTGCACGACGGCCCTGGCCGCCCGGTCGGCTACCTCTGGATCGGCCGCGCCCAGGGTGAGGACGATTCGGACTGGTGGGTCTGGGATATCTCCATCAACGAGGACGAACGTGGCAAGGGGCTGGGCCGGGAGACCATGCTGCTCGCGGAACAGTTCGCGAAGTCCCACGGCGCCAGGACCCTCGGCCTGAGCGTCTTCGGTTTCAATACGGTGGCGCGGCGGCTCTACGAGACGCTGGACTACGAGACGACGTCGATCAAGATGAAGAAGACCCTCGGCTGAGCCACCCGCTCACTCCGAGGCACCCGTCTCCGGGGCACGAGTCTCCGGGAGCACCGGCAGGGTGCGCACTCCGTCGAAGTAGCGCGGATGCCCGTCGATCGGATCGGTGAAGCTCACCTCGCTCGCCAGGAGCTGCAGCGGCCGGGAGAAGTCGTCGATGGCGACGTCCTGGACCACAGGGTAGAGCGGGTCGTCGATGATCGGGATGCCGAGGCCCAGCATGTGCATCCGCAGCTGGTGGGTGCGTCCCGTGCTCGGCGTCAGCCGGTAGACGGCGGCACTGCCGAGCGAGGTCTCCAGCTCGATCAGCGACTCGGCGTTGACCGGTGCCCCGGGCACGACCTCGGCCTGCCAGTGACCGCGCCGGGTGAGCAGGTGGTTGCGGACGGTGACGGGGAACTCAAGCCCCGGTCGGGCCGGGGCCAGGGCCCGGTAGGTCTTGTGGACTTCACCGCGCTGGAACATCGACTGGTACGCCCCGCGCCAGCGCCTCTCGGTCGCCAGCACAAGCAGCCCCGATGTCACCCGGTCCAGCCGATGCAGCGGAGAGAGCTCTGGCAGTCCGAGCTCGGCGCGCAGGCGCACCACGACACTCTGCACGACGTGCCGGCCGCGCGGGATCGTGGAGAGGAAGGCCGGCTTGTCGATCACGACGAGCCGCTCGTCGCGGTGGATCACATGAATGGTCCCCG
The DNA here is from genome assembly GCF_035018685.1 of Cryobacterium sp. RTC2.1. NCBI lineage: Bacteria > Bacillati > Actinomycetota > Actinomycetes > Micrococcales > Microbacteriaceae > Cryobacterium > Cryobacterium sp. RTC2.1. The sequence continues at coordinate 360 of NZ_JASJXJ010000073.1, read as the reverse complement.
GCACGACCACCTCCGCGGCGAGATCACGATGAAACCAGACGAAGGTGTGCGGCCGGTAGGGGTCGCTGGTAGCGACGGGCGTGCCCGTTTCGTAGGCGAAGCGCTCCGCGGCCAGGAACCCGGCCACGTCGACGAACCCGGCCAACCGTTCTGCCAGCCAGGCGCCCATGGTCGGCCACGGCTGCGGCCGGGATGGGTCGCGCTCCGGGGTGCAGACCCAGGCCGCGTCGAGCCCGTGACGTTGCGGAAGGGGCGAACGCGGGGGCATCCACTGATCGTACCCACCCGACGATCACAGGTCAGGGTCGCAGGGTCAGAACAGCGGCCAGGGGACCGCGGGCATCTGGCCGCGCGGGGCGG